>NZ_JBEYLC010000029.1:0-74985 GCF_040635885.1 Nocardiopsis sp. NPDC006832
GCCCTGGACGTCCCGGTACTGGCCGAGGGGCGCGTCCACCGGCCCGAACAGGTCACCGAGGCCTTGCGTCGCGGCGCCTTCGCCGTGGTCGTGGGCACGGCCATCACCCACCCGAGCACGCTGACGAGCTGGTTCGTGGCCGCCGCGCACGCCGACGGCGGCGAATGAACGGTGAGGGGCCGAGGACACGTCACGTGTCCCCGGCCCCTCACCGTTGCGTTCAGCCGTCGGTGACCCGGCCCTCGGATTCCATGCCCAGGCGCTCCGGAGCGCCCGGGAACGACAGTTCGAAGTCGGGGGTGTCGGCGATCAACGCCCGCGTGTACTCGTGTTCGGGGGTCGACATCACCTGTCCCACCGGCCCGTACTCCACGATCTTCCCTCCGTTGAGGATCGCGACCCGGTCGGCGATGTTGGACACCAGCGCGATGTTGTGCGTGACGAACAGCAGCGCCATCCCGTCGTCCTGCAACGACCGCAGGAGCTTCACGATCTCCGCCTGCACCGACACGTCCAGGGCCGACGTGATCTCGTCGCACACCAGCAGGTCCGGCCGGGTCGCCACCGCGCGGGCGATGCACACCCGCTGACGCTCACCACCACTGAGCTGCTCGGGGAACCGCTCCCCGTAGGAGGCGGGCAGCGCCGCCCGTTCCAAGGCCTGGGCCACCACCGAATCCGCGTCGGCGGGACGACCCACCAGGTGCCGGTAGGGGCCCAGGATCTGGTCGCGCACCCGCTTGCGCGGGTTCAGCGCCTCGTACGGGTTCTGGAACACGTACTGGATCCGGCGACGCTGCTCGGCGGTGCGCCGATAGCCGTTCGTGGCCAGGGCCTGCCCGTCGAAGGACATCTCGCCGGAGAACTGGTGGTGCAATCCCACCACCGAACGCGACAGGGTCGTCTTGCCCGATCCCGACTCGCCCAGCAGGGCCACGCACTCGCCGGGGGAGACCGACAGATCGATCCCCTCCAACACCCGCGTGCGCCCGTACCCGGCGGACAGCCCGGAGATCCGCAGCAGCGGCTCCTCGTCCCGCTCCGGAGGGTCCTCGTGCCCGGAGGTGCGCAGCAGCGGCACCGCCATCAGCAGCCGCCGTGTGTACTCGTGCCGGGGGTTGGACAGCACCTCGTCGGCGCGCCCGTGCTCGACCAACTCACCGCGGTACATGACCGCGATGTCGTCGGCCAGGTCCGCGACGACCGCCATGTCGTGGCTGATGTACACACCCGCGGTCCCGTACTCGCGGGTCATCGACCGGATGGTCCCCAACACGTGCGCCTGGGTGGTCACGTCCAGACCGGTGGTCGGCTCGTCCAGCACGATCAGGTCGGGGCGTCCCACGAACGCCATCGCGATCGCGACCCGCTGCTGCTGGCCACCGGACAACTGGTGCGGGTATCGGCGTAGGAACGCGGGGTCGTCGGGCAGCGCCACCTCGCGTAGGACCTCGCTCACCCGCTCCGCGACCTGCCCTGGCGTCGCGTCCGTGTCGTGCACGGCCTCGGTCAGCTGGGTGCCCAGACGCAACGCCGGATTGAGCGCCGACGCGGGCGACTGCGGGATGTAGGCCACCGCGCGGCCGCGCAGCTCCCGTACCTGCCGCTCGTTCAGTGACGCGAGTTCGCGTTCGCCGACCCACACCCGACCGTCGGTGATCTCCGTGGCCCGCTTGAGGTGGCGCAGCAGCGAGAGCCCCAGTGTGGTCTTGCCGGAGCCGGACTCGCCGACCAGGCCGAGGATCTCTCCTCGGTTCACGGTCACGGACACGTCGCTGATGATCTCGACGTCCGAGGGACGACCGATCACCGTCAGGCCGTCGACCCTCAACACGGTCTCGTCGCCGGTGGGCTCGTCGGCCCCCGTCGGTTCCGGATGCTCGGTCACTTCTCGACCCCCCGATCGATACCGATCGCCGCGCGGGACAGCCCGTCGGTGATGAGGTTGGCGCCCACCGTCAGGATCGCGATCGCCGTCACGGGGAGGGCCACCGCCCACGGCTGCACGGCCATCCCCTGTCGGTTCTCGTTGATCATCAGGCCCCAATCGGCGGTGGGCGGCTGCATACCCATGCCGAGGAAGCCCAGCACGGCCACCACCCCGATCGAGTAGGTCAGGCGCAGGCCCAGTTCGACCAACAGCGGGCTGGTCACGTTCGGCAGGATCTCCACCGCCATGATCCGCCAACGAGGCAGCCCGATCGCCTCGGCGGCCTTCACGTAGTCCTGTTCGATCACCTTGCGGGTGGCCTCACGGATCACCCGGGCCACGCGTGGCATGTGCGACACCGCGATCACGGTGACGATCAGCCACACCTTCGGGCCGATGATCGACATCACCAGCAGCGCCGCGATGAGCTGTGGGAACGCCAGTAGGACGTCGTTGACCCGCATGAGGACGTCGTCCACCCAGCCTCGGCGGTAACCGGCGATGATGCCGATCACGGTGCCCGCGGCCACGCCGATACCGGCGGCGGAGCCGGCCAGCAGCAACAGCGTCCATCCGCCCCACAGGAACCGGGTGAGCACGTCGCGGCCTCGGTTGTCACCGCCGAACAGCACATCGTCCACACCCGATTCGAACGGCTTGGCCACGAACTCGGTGGGTGTGTAGGGGGCCACGAAGGGGCCCACCACGGCGACCAGTACGACGAGGCCGGTCAGGGCCACACCGATCCTGGTACGCCCGAACCGCCACGCGGTCCGGAACAGCCCCGGACGCCGGACCGGCGTCTTGGGGGTGGTGCTCATCGAAGGTCCACTCATCGGTTCGCGACCCTCACCTTCGGGTTGGCCGCCAGCCCGACCACGTCGGCGATCAGGTTGACCAGGATGTAGATCCCCGCGATGAGCAGGACCACGGCCTGGATCAACGGCACGTCACGGTCTTCGATGGCGTCCATGAGGACCTTGCCGACGCCGGGGAAGTTGAACAGGAACTCGATGGCCACCACACCGCCGGCCAACCAGGCCAACTGCAGGGCGACCACCTGGGCCACGGGGCCGATCGCGTTGGGCGCGGCGTGCCGCCACAACACAACGCGTTCGGACACGCCCTTGAGGCGTGCCTGTTGCACGTACTCGCTCTCCAGGACCTCGATCATCGTCGCCCGCATCATGCGGACGATCGGTGGGGCGACGGCCAGGGAGAGCGTGAGCACCGGCAGCACCCACTGTTCCGGTCCACCCTCACGGGCGTAGACCGACGGGAACAGATCGAGACCGCCCGGGCCCAGGAGCAGGATCAACAGGATGCCGACCACGA
The DNA here is from genome assembly GCF_040635885.1 of Nocardiopsis sp. NPDC006832. NCBI lineage: Bacteria > Bacillati > Actinomycetota > Actinomycetes > Streptosporangiales > Nocardiopsidaceae > Nocardiopsis > Nocardiopsis sp. NPDC006832. The sequence goes on from NZ_JBEYLC010000029.1 coordinate 3,266, forward strand.
ACTCCGGGACGGAGGCCAGGACCAGGGTGCCCATGGAGGCGGAGTGGTCGAAGCCGCGGTCCCGGCGCAGCGCGCTGAACGCGCCGACGAACAGCGCGATGGGGGTGGCGACCAGCGCGGACAGACCCATGAGGGTCATCGAGTTCTGGACGGGGGAGGCCAGGTACTCGGAGACGGGTTGCCGATTGGAGAAGGAGGTGCCGAGGTCGCCTTGGACGATCCCCTGCAGCCACTGCGCGTACTGGACGGCCACCGGCTCGTGCAGGTCGAGCTGGTCGCGCAGTGCCGCCAAACGCTCCGGGGTGGCGTCGCGGCCCAGGATGAGTTGGGCCGCGTCGCCCGGTAGCGCCTGCGTGGCCGCGAAGACCACGAGGGACACCGCCCAGAGCGTCAGCGCGCCGAAGAAGAGGCGTACGACGATGAGTCGAGTCATGGTGAGCTTTCGATAGCGGGACTACGGAAATCCGGGGAGGTCCGGTGGCGCCAGGGGTCTGCTCCGTGAACCACGGGGGCGCCAGAACACCGCTTAGTCCTGCTCCATCCACATGGTGTGGAAGGCGTACGAGCCCAAGGGGTGGCCGGAGACGGCGGGCTCCAGCCCGTGCACCCGGTTGGAGTGGGCGTCGATCAGGTTCACGAAGCCCCACACGATGTAGCCGCCCTCCTCGTACTCGATCTCCTGCGCCTTGCGGATGAGCTCGTTGCGCTCGTCGTCGTCGGCGGTCTGGCGCGCCTGCGTCAGGTGGTCGAGCCACTCCTCGTGCTCGCCCCACATGGTCTCGTTGTAGGGGGCGCCCACGACGGAGCCCTGCGCGGTCTGGGTGATGTAGTTGCGGGCGCTCCAGAAGTCCTGGCCCAGGGGGTAGGGGAAACCCTCCTCGGGGTTCCAGTAGTCGCTGGGGTTGACCCGGCGCAGGCTCACGTTCACCCCGGCCTCACGGGCCTGCTCCTGGAAGACCTCGGCGGCGGCGACCACACCGGCGCTGATGTCGGAGGTGACCAGCTCGACGTCCAGGCCGTCCTCGTACCCGGCGTCGTCCAGCAGCCGCTTGGCCTCGTCGATGTCCTGCTCACGCTGCGGGAAGTCCTCGGGGTAGGAGGGGTCCATCCGCGCGTACATGTCGTTGCCGACCTGACCGTAGCCGGCGAGGGCCTGGTCGATCATCTCCTGGCGGTCCACGATGAGCCGGAAGGCCTGACGGACGCGTACGTCGTCGAACGGCTTCTCCTCGATGTTCATCGTGAACGGCAGCCACATGCCGGTCTCGGACTCCATGAGTTCCAGGTTCGGGTCGGCCTCGATGATGGTGACCTGGGCGTGCGGCACCTGGCTGATGATCTCGACGCTGCCGCTGTTGAGCGCGTTGACGCGGGCGTCGTCGTCGGGGAAGTCGATGATCTCCAGTTCGTCCACGTACGGCTGTCCCTCGACGTGGAAGCCCTCATGGCGTTCGAAGAGGCTGTACTCGCCCACGACGAACTCGGAGTACTTGAACGGTCCGGCGCCGATCGGGTTCTCCGGGTCGTAGTCGACCGGGACGACGCAGTTGTAGTACTCGGCGAGTGCCTCGGGCAGGGTCACCAGCGGTTCGTCGACGGGGATGAGGACGGTCAGGTCGTCGACGATCTCCAGCTTCTCGGGGTCGACTCCGGGCATGTCGCCCGCGCCGCGCATGGGGTTCTCAGGGTCGAGGATGCGCCGCAGCGAGTAGACGACCGCCTCGGCGTCGACGGGGGAGTCGTCGTGGAAGGTCAGTCCTTCCTTGAGGACCAGGGTCCATTCGGTCCCGTCCTCGTTGGCCTCCAGCGACTCGGCCAGGTACGGCTCGATGGTGCCGTCGTTGGCGAAGCGCATCAACGCCGCGTAGAGCGCGTAGTTGCGCGCGATGTCGACGTTGTCGGTGGGGTCGTGCGCGTCGAGGGTGTCACCGGAGCCACCGCCGGCCACCCCGACCCGCAGTCGGCCACCCCGCTGGGGGTCCCCTTCGGCCCCACCGCCGGAATCGGAGTCACCACCGCCGCACGCGGCGAGTACCGGGGCGACGGCTGCGCCGGCGGCGGAGACCTTGAGGAGGCTGCGGCGACTGGTGAGGCGCTGAACGGGGGTGGAGTCTTCGGGCAGGGTCGGCACGTGACACCTCGGTTGGGGATACGGACGGGGTTCGACCGACAGGGCACCGGCACTCGGAGAGTGGGGGCGTGTCCCCGGGTGACGTGGAAGAGTCGGTCCCAAAGATCCTTGTTGTCCCTGCATAGGGCGTCAAGCGGGGTAGAAACCGGGGCGGGTGTGAACCATCGGTTTCCAGCGAGTGACGGAGAGGGAGGTCTCTGGACCGGCGGAAACCCCACGTGGAGCGGGCCGTTCCGTGCGAAACCGTGGTGGTGTGACATGTGCGCTTTCGTGTGACCCGTGAGTGCCGGCGGGGCGTTTCCACGCTCGGTGTTGTGTCCCCATCGTTGTCACCGGGACGCGAAACCGTGGTGTTTAGGCGAGACTTTTCTCGCTTTACCGGATGCCCGGTGACGCACGGTGACCGATATCTTGGTGGAGGTGGGCCCGCGGCAGGTGGTCGCGGATCGCCCCCGATGCCGGTTTCGGCAGGGTATTGCCAACGTGTTGCACCTCACATGGGCGCCGCTGGGGTCCCGAGCTGTTTCCTTTGTCCATATTGGGGAGGACACGGGAAGGGGTTTTGTGGCCAATCGCCGGCGCCACGAACGTGGGTGTGCTGTTCTGTACCCGGTGCACCCTTGTCTAAGGTGAGTGCAGGCGGCGCGACCCGCGCGCCCGACGCGGGTGATTGGAGTGACCGGATGGCTGAGGCGAGGCAACTCCGGGACTACGTGCCCCCGCGGGCCCCGGACGCCGCGACGTCGGCCGCGCCGGCGATCGACGTGGCGGATATGACCGGTGGGGTCACCGACCACACCGTGTGGAGCTGCGCGGGGAACCTGACCGCGGTGCGTTCCATCCGTGCCCGAGTGCGCGAGTTCCTTTCCCGGACCGGTCACTCCGAGGGGGCCTTGGACGACGCCGAACTCTCCGTCAGCGAACTGGCCACCAACGCCCTGCTGCACTCCCGCTCCGGTCAGAGCGGCGGGGTCATGACACTGTTCATCCGCTCGGACGAGGGACGCCTGCGGGTGGCCGTCGCCGACCAGGGAGAACGCGAACCCGAGGGCTCCGCGGACGAGCACAGCCGCGAGGACGGCGGCGACTTCGGCCGCGGGAAGTTCATCGTGGAGAACTGCGCGACGCGCAGCGGTGAGTACTGCAGCGAGGCCACCCACGTCGCCTGGTTCGAGATCGACGACGAGGCGGCCTCCAGCGGGTCCTGAGCGGTTCAGTCGGCTCCGGGCGGGGTGCCGACCCGGATCGGGTCGGGTGCGCACTCCACCGTTGTCCCACGCCCTTCCGGGGGCGGGCATCCCTCTCCGGCGACCACGCACGCGCCCGTCCACAGTGCGAGCGCCACCAACGCCAGCCGGGTGGCCTCGTCCCCTCGTCGATCCACCGCCACGACGTCGTCGGGCGTCAGGTTCAGGGTCTGACGCAGCTCCGCGAACCTCGCTAACAGGTCGTGGTGGGTGTGCAGCGTGGTCAGGATGCCGTCGCCGGTGCTCTCGTATCCCAGCAGCCCGTTGTCGAAGAGCCCGCGAGCGGGGCTGTAACCGTTGCCGTCGGGGCTGGGCAGGAGCAGTTCGTCGAAGGGCGTGGTGCCCGGAGCCGAACCGAAGGTGATGATCTGGCGGACCCGCGATCGTTCGGCCAGTTCCAGGCCGCGCGCGGCGAGGTCCTCGCTGACCAACAACAGTCGGGCGTCGGTCTCGGCGAGCGCCGCGCACTGGGTGTCGGCGTCGGACTCGGGCAGGACGGTCAGGGCACGGCCGCCGACCGCCATCACCGTGTAGGAGGCCAGGAACCGGTTGGGTGAGACGGGCGCGAGAACGCCCACCACGTCACCCAGACACAGGCCGCGCCGGCTCAGCCCGGCCGCCGCCTGTTCGACCGTGGCCGCGAAGGTGAGTCCGTCGGTGCGACCGGATCTACCCCTGATCGATCCGCCGAGCCCGGGACGCAGCCGAAGCCGCTCGCGCAGGCCGCCGGTGAGCGAGCCGATCGGATCGTCCCGACGCGGCAGATGCCTACCTGGTCGTCCGGTTCCAGAAGACAGCCCTACCCCCATACGTTCCCCCAGTCGACCGAAGCGGTGGTGGGTTCGCCTTCCGGTCTCGTCACGCCCCCTCCACGTGACGAGACCGAAAGGCGCCGTGTCGGCTACTCGTCGCGAGCGGGTCCCTCCCCGGTTCCCCACTCGCACCGACACGGGTGCCCACCGGTCCCGAGGGCCACCTCGGGACCGAAGGCGCGACGGGCGACCGGTGCTCGACCAGGCCCCCCGACGGCCATTTCCGGGACGTGATCGGGCTCGGATCCATGGCGTCGCGAGCCTGATGTCCCATGGCTTGAAGCCTAGCTTGTTCACAGCCAAATGCACATGCATCTTGCCATGCATGTGCATATGTAGATTCGGGGCATGGTATTTCTACACAGCCCCCGAACAGGGACGCACGCGACCCGGGGGGTGTCTCCCGGGCCCTCAACCGGCCCTGTGGTGCTCCACCCACGCGGTGATCTGTGCGCGCGAGTGGAAACCCATCTTGCGGTTGATGTTGGCGACGTGTCGGGCGGCCGTCGACGGGCTGATGAACAGGTCCCGCGCGATCTCCGGGTTGCTCAGACCGGTGCTGACCAGGAGGGCGATCTCCAACTCACGCTTGGTCAGACCGTCCTGTGGCCTGGTGGCGTCGGGGGAGTACGTCGCGGCGGGGGCGCGTCGACGCCCCGTTCCGTGGCGTTCCGACGAGCGGGCCCGCTTCTTCTCCGGTGCCTTCCCTCCCTCCCCGACCGGGGAGGAGGCCCGGGAGCGCTTCTCCGGGGGGCGGCGCGCCTCGGCCACCACCCACTCGGCCTCCTGGACCGCCTCGGCCTGCCCCATGCGGTACCCCCGCTCCCACCAGGCCACCAGATGGCGGCGGCGCCGGCGGACCGGTTCCACGTCCACGAACGGCCACGGGGCGCCTTGGGTGGGAAGTCCGACCCGTTCGCGCAGGGCGACGGCCGCTCCGGCCAACCGGCAGGCGGGTTCGCGCAGGTCGTCCTCGAAGGCGGCCCGGGCGATCGACGTCAGGATCCGGGCGGCCTCGGCGCGCTGTCCGCTCTGGTGACTGAGCAGCAGCCCCTCGCTCAGGTAGTCGTAGGCCTGCCCGGGTGAGCCCTGGGCGTGGGCCACCCGACCGATGCCGGCCAGGCAACGAGCCTCCTCGGCCGTCGTCCCGATCATCCGCTGGGTGTCCAGGGCCTCCCGATAGCAACGGTCGGCGGTCATCAGGTCCCCACCGATCTCCGCGGCGCGGGCCTGACCGATGAGGACCACACCCACGCCCCAACGGTGGTCGATCCCGCGGAGCAGGGTCAACGCCGCGTTGTAGTGGTGGTCGGCGGTGGGGTGGTCCCCCTGCTGGGCCACCAGGGCCGCTCGGGTGCTCAGGGCGATCGCCTCACCCCACATGTCCCCGGCGTCACGGCACAGCCGCAGCGCCTCCTCCACCAGCATCGAGGCGCGTTCGACGCAGCGGTCGCGCACCTCCACCAGGGCCAACAGGTTGAAGGCGGTGCGCACGAAGAGGTCGTCCCCGGCATCCCGGCACAGCCGCAACCCCTCTTCGCCCGCGCTGCGGGCCAGGTCGTGGTCGCGTCGGACACGTGCCAACTGGGCGCGGCCGACCAGGGCCCGGGCCCTGGAGGGAGCCTTGGCGGCCTCCTCCAGGTCGAGCAGCCGGTCCATCCAGTGGGCACCCTCGGAATAGTTGTGGTGACTCACCCAGTGCGCGGAGAGGCTCACACACAGTCGAAGCCCCGATTCGGCCGCGGCCCTGTGGTGGGACCTGCGCAGCAGCGAGCGGAGCGTGTCGTACTCGGCGAGCACCCGACGCCGTCCGGCGTCTCGCTCGGACCAGGGCATCGAACGAGATGACTCCAGCTTGCCGCTGAGGTCCTCCACCAGCACGAGCATCCGGTCCAGGAGGCGGTCCTGGAAGAGGAGGTCCTCGCCCTCGGCGACCAGACGATCCTCGGCGAACCTGCGCACGGCCTCGGGCAGCCGGTAACGCACACGTCCCTCGAACTCGCCGGTCACCGTGGCCAGGGAACGGTTCAGCAGGGAGGTGAGCAGGTCCAGGATGGAGGACTCGGGTAGACCCTCGTCGGAGCACACCTGTTCGGCCAGTTCCAGGTCCCACCCCCGGAACACCGACAGCCGGCGCAACAGCACCCGCTCGGGTTCGGGCAGGTTCCGGTACACGTAGTCCAGCACCACGGGCAGTACCTGGCTGCGCGAGACCGCCTGCCCCGGGCCGGGCCGCAGCTCGGGGGAGGCCAGGTGGTCGCGCAACCCCTGGAGCAGGGGCCGCACACCGGACTCCGGGGCCTCCGCGCCGAGCAGTTCGATACCGAGCGGCATGCCGCCGGCCAGGTCGCACAGGGCCGAGATCGCGTCCAGTTCCTCGGGGGAGGCCTCGAAGCGGGGGTCACGAGTACGCGCGCGGTCGAGGAACAACCGCACCGGTTCGGTGCCCGAGGGGTCGGGCGGCGGGGCGTTGCGCGCCACCACCGGCTGGGACATCGGCGGGACCATCCACACCGTGCCGCCGGACAGCCGCACCGCCTGCTCGCTGGTGAGCATCAACGACACCGAGGGGCAGGACGCCAACAGGGCGTCGCCGATCTCGGTGACCTCCTCGGCAACGTGCTCACACGAGTCCAGGACCAGCAGCAGCCGACGGTCGCGCAGTGCCTCGGTCACGGTGGTGGCCAGGGGTTGCCCGGCCTCCTCGACCACGCCGACGGCCTCGGCGATCCGCGCGTACACCTCCAAGCGGGTGCACACGTCGGTGAGATCGGCGAACCACACCCCGTCCGGAAAGGACACGGTGGACTGTTCGGCCACGTGGAGGGCCAGTCGCGTCTTGCCGATCCCATCGGCGCCACGAATGGTCACCGACCGGCTGGAGCCGAGCAGACGGAGCAGATCGCTCAGATCCGGCTCCCGGCCCACGAAGCTGGTGCCCGGCCGGGGGAGGTTGTGCCGCGCGGGCGCGGTCAAAGGTGCCATGGCCTTCACAATTAGGGGCTGGTCGGGGGTGTGTTCACCGCCGCGAGGCAGGGGTCACAGGGGTTCGGGGTGGTCGAGGGCGGACTTCCTGGTTTAGCGGGTGCACGCGCACTGTGCAAGTGTCGTCGCGCGTACGGGGGACGTTCAGCCAGGTTCTCGGGGAGAGGTCCAGCCGGTCAACTGCGTCCGGGACGAAATCGAGAGTTTTCTGAAGATGTTCGCGATATGACGCGCGGCTGTGGCCTGACTGATGATCAACTCCTCGGCGATCTCACGATTGGACAAACCCTTCTCGGCCAGTATGGCGATCTCCCGCTCACGAGGGGTGAGCGAGTCGGGGCCACCGGCGCGGGCTCCCTGAGGTCTGGGAAAGGCCAGGGCGCGGTCACGTACCTGCTCCAACGGCAGCGAGCGCCACGCGTTCCACGCCTGGGCGGCCTGGGCCGCGCCCACCCTACGCTCCACCGCCGAGCGTAGCCGGACGGTCTCGGCCGACGGTTGTTCCAGGGATTTGCGAAGGTCGGTGGCGACACCGGCCAACGCGGCGGCCCGGGTGGCCTCCTCCTCGGCCAGAGCCAGCTCCGCCAGGGCCTCCAACGCCCGGGCAACCGAGATCCTGCGACCCGAGGTGAAGCTCACCTGCAGGCAGCGGGCCAGGGGAGCGCGTGCCGACAGGGGGTCGCGCCAGGCCAGGTGCAACCGGCCCAGGTCGGCGGCGCACCGCGCCACCGCCGGATCGGAGGGCAGTTCACCGAAGACGTCCAGCGCCTCCGAGAGCATCTCGCGAGCGGCCTCGTGCTCTCCGGCCTCCGCCGCGATCGACCCCAGACCATGCAGGGATCGGGCCTCGATCCATCGGTCGCCCAGGGTGCGCGCCGTGGACAGGCTCACCTCCATGTGGGCGACCGCCTCCTTCGGAGCGCCGCGGTGCCGGGCCGCGCGGGCCAAGACTTCGCGCGCGTCGGCCTCGGTGATCGGGTCCCCGGCGATCATGGCCCATCCCATGGCCTTGCCCGCCTGACGTTCGGCCTCCTCCACCGAACCGGTGCGCAGGGAGAGGGTGGCCAGGGTCGTCAGGGCGGAGGCGGCGGCGCGGGGCTCCCGGCAGGCCCGTGCCGACTCCAAGGCGCACATGGCCAGGTTGGACACCCGCGTGGCGGGGTCGACCTCCAAAAGCAGTTCGGCGTGCAGGGCCAGGGCACGGGCCCGGAGCGGGGGCGACTGGTCGTCGGGGGACACGGCCAGGGCGAGTTCCAGGAGACGACCTCCCTCGGCGGACAGGTCCCGCATCAGCCAGTACGAACGCAGCGCCACGCACACGCGCAGGGCCTCGTCCACCCGCCCCGTGGACAGCGCCCAGGCCACCACCCGGGTGTGGTTCTCCCGGTTGTGGTCGTGTTCGCGCAACCGGCCCAACCGCTCGGGCCAGTCGTTGGGCGAGCAGCCGCGTTCGGCCGCGTCCTCCAACCGCTGGACGGCGAAGGAGAGGAAACGTGACCAGCGTTCGTCGACGTCCGCCTCCTCCTCCAACCGTTCGACGGCGTAGGCGCGCACGGTCTCGGTGAGCCGGTAGTGCGCGGTGCCGTTGATCTCGGCGTCCACCACGATCAGCGACTTGTCCAGCAGGGAGAAGTGCAACGGCAGGATGTCGGTGGGCTCGACCCCTTCGCCGGAGCACACCTCCTCGGCCATCTCCAGGTACCAGGTGGAGAACACGGACAGTCGGTGCAGGAGCGCGCGCTCGGCGTCGGAGAGCATGCCGTGGCTCCACTCCAACACAGCGCGCAGGGTGCGTTGGCGGGCCGGCAGGTTCTCCGTGCCGTCGCTGGTCAGCAACTGGAAACGGTCGTCGAGCCTGCGCAGGATCTGTTGGACCGACAGGACCCGGACCCGGGCGGCGGCCAGTTCGATGGCCAGCGGAAGGCCGTCGAGCATGCGGCAGATCTCCGCGATGTAGCCGGAGTTCTCCCGTGTCATCTCGAAGCCGGCGCGGGCGGCGTGCGCGCGGGTCAGGAAGAGCCGCACCGACTCGTAGCGCTGGGCGTCCCGTCGCGGAATCGGCACCGGCATCGCGGCGTAGGGGTCGGTGGGGGTCGGCCGCGAGGGCAGGGAGAGCGGCGGCACCCGCCAGACGCTCTCCTCGGGTACGTGGAGCGGCTGACGGCTGGTGGCCAGGATGCGCACCCGCGGACAGTCGCGAAGTACGGCCTCGCACAGCTCGGCCATCGGACCCACCGCGTGCTCACAGGTGTCCAGGAGCAGTAGCAGGTGCTGGGTGCGCAGCGCCGTGATGATGCCGTCCATCAGGGCGGTGGAGTCGCCCTGGGCGGCCTGCAACCCGGCGGCGACGGTGCGCAGCGCCTCCTCGTGGGTGGAGGCCTCGCTCAGGTCGATGAAGCGCACCCCGTCGGGGAATTGACGCAGCACGCGTTCGGCCAGGTGGAGGGCGAGTCTGGTCTTGCCGATTCCACCGGTGCCGGTCAGCGTGATCATCCTGGCGGTCCCGAGCAGGCGACCCAGGTCGACGATGTCGCGTTCACGTCCGACGAACCGGATGAACTCGCCGGCGGACAGGGGCAGGTTGTGGCGGGGAGGAGACATGGCCTCGTTTACTAGGACACCGATGTCGACCGCCCCGTGTCCATGACGCCCACGAAGCGGCCGGTCCCAGTCTGGCACCGGGTGTCCGCGGCTGTCTCGTGAATGGCCGGTTCCGGCAGAAGGGGGCGGAAACCGCCCATGCCGGGCCGTGATTTGCTAGGGGCCCACCGTGAACCTCGCGAATCGAGGCCGGGACGGCCCGGGGGAAGAGACGTTCCCCCGGGCCCGAAAGCGAGGATCAACCCCTCGGGTCCCAGTCCGTGGGGTCGGCGGTTGCCTGCTCGCCGCGCTCCATGTCCTTGACCTCGTGGTCGCCGCCCTCCTCGAAGGGCGGGAACCAGACGAAGGGGACGCCCTTCTTGGACGCGTACTGGATCTGCTTGCCGACCTTGGCGGTGGAGTGGAACACCTCGGTGTTGAACCCGCGTGCGCGCAGCAGTTCGCCGGTGCGCAGCGCCTCGGCGCGTCGCTCGGCGTTGGGCACGACCACCATCACGTCGGTGGGACACACCCGGCCGCCCTCGATGAGTCCTTCCGCGACGAGCTTGGCGAAGATGCGGGTCAGACCGATGGAGATGCCCACCCCGGGCAGCTTCCGCCGGATGAACTGGCCGGCGAGGTCCTCGTAGCGTCCACCCGCGCAGATGCTGCCGTACCCCGGGTCGTCGTCGAAGGAGGCCTCGTAGACGGTGCCGGTGTAGTAGTCCAGGCCACGGGCGATGGACAGGTCCGCCACCACGTCGCCCTCGGGCAGGTCGGCCAGGTCGTTCATGACGAACGCCAACTCCTCCAGACCCTCGTCCAGCAGTTCGGAGACGACCCCCAGCTCGCGGACGGCCGTGACGACGGTCGCGCCGTCGCCCTTGATCCGGGCCAGCGCCAGGCAGGGGTCGATCTGCTCCGTGGTCAGGCCCTCGGAGGTCAGGATCTCCCGCACGCCCTCGTCCCCGATCTTGTGGAGCTTGTCCACGGCGCGGATGACCGCGATCGGGTCCTTGATGCCCAGACCCTCGTAGAGGCCCTGCAGCACCTTGCGGTTGTTGACGTTCAGGGTCCAGGCGGGGATGTCCAGTCCGCTGAGCACCCGGTGCGCGATGCGGGGGAGTTCGGCGTCGAAGTGCAGCGGTACCGAGTCCACGTTGATGACGTCGATGTCGCACTGGGTGAACTCGCGGTACCGGCCCTCCTGCGGGCGCTCACCACGCCAGACGCGCTGCATCTGGTAGCGCTTGAACGGGAAGGTCAGCTCGTTGAAGTGCTGGGCGACGTAACGGGCGAAGGGCACCGTCAGGTCGAAGTGCAGCCCGAGCCTGGCGTCGGAGTCGTCCTTGGCGTCGGCCTGGAGACGGTGCAGGGTGTAGACCTCCTGGGAGGTCTCGCCCTTGGCCATCAGCACGTCCAGGTTCTCCACCGAGGGTGTCTCCACGGACGCGAAGCCGAAGGACTCGAACCCGGCGCGGATATGGTCCAGCCAACGCTGCTCCACGGCCCGGACCTGAGGGGTCCACTCGGGGAAACCGCTGATGGGAGTGGGGCGGACGACGCGCTGATCGGACATGTGGGGTTCTCGGCTCCCTTGGGAGTGTTCTCTGCCTGTGGATTCACCGTCCCCGCCGGGAACACGCGGGCACACGGGTGCGCGCTGTTCGGGGTAGGGGCGTGCGGTCCATCCTACGCACCGGGCGAGGCCTGAGCATCGTGAGCGGCGACAGCGGGCGGGGGTGGGCCACCACCGGCCCACGTGGACGGTTGTGGGCCGGTGGGGCTCGGGAACGCCCGAACGGGGTGGTACGGCCGGTTCGACATCGAAGAGCGAGACGTCGGTGGCGGTCGTGCGCCCCAAGGCGCCGCCGGGGCCCCGTGGGTCGCGTGCTCGTGCCAGGAGTCGACGGCGACCTCACTCAACTGGGTGCCCTGCTTTCCACCGTAGATGCAGGGAGCGGCGCCGGACAGGGATCCACGCGGCCGAAAGCGGCCGAAAATGGCCGCTCACAATGTCGTAAAGTGCCACGACCGGGGTACGGGAATGTGCTTTCCTGGCTACTGTCCGTGCCCGAACTCGGACTCCGGGCTACGAGTCGGACATCCGGCGCCAGGGTGTCCACGGTCACGTTCCGACCGGAACCCCCCTCACCTCGACGTCGTTCCGACCGGCCCGACCACTCTGCCCAAACCTCGGAATCCAGTGTCCTTCCGGTGTTAGGTTCCAGGTGCGGATCCTCCCGTGGAGGTTCGGACCCGAGCGGATCCGCGCCCCTCCAGACCGGGTCGAGTGAGCCAATCGTCCGTCCAGACCCGGCACTCTCGCTAGGACAAACTGTGATCCACTCAGCTAACAGTACGAACAACGTCCACGCACCCACCGAACTGTCCACCAAGATCATCATCGCCGGGGGCTTCGGAGTCGGTAAGACCACGTTCGTCGGGGCTGTCTCTGAGATCCCCCCGGTCCGCACCGAGGCGGCCGTCACGTCGGCGAGCGTCGGCGTGGACGACCTCTCGCACACCCCGGACAAGACCAGCACCACGGTCGCCATGGACTTCGGTCGCATCTCGCTCGAAACCGACCTCACCCTGTTCCTGTTCGGTACGCCCGGCCAGCAACGCTTCTGGTTCATGTGGGACGACCTGGTCCGAGGCGCCCTCGGCTCGGTGATCCTCGCCGACACCCGACGCCTGGAGGACACCTTCCAGGCCCTCGACTACTTCGAACGTCAGTACCGGCTCCCGTTCGTCGTGGCCGTCAACGAGTTCGACCCCGAGGCGGGCTACACCGCGGACGAACTGCGCGACGCCCTGGACCTGGCCCCCGACGTGCCCGTCGTCCGCTGTGACGCCCGCGACCGCAAGTCGGTGGTCAAGGTCCTGCTCACCCTCGTCAAGCACGCCATGGCCCTGGAGGCCCGACAGCGCTCTGGGGGCGGTCGATCGAGCCAGAGCCAGCTGGTCAACTAGACACGAGACCCGACGGGTGCACGGTCCCGTCGCTGTCCGAACGAGTTCCCTTTGGGTGGTTTCGCGGCATTGTTGTGCACATGCGATCACCCAGGGGGAACCAATGGGTTGTGTCCGGCGTTACCCTGGCGTGGTGTTCGGACGAATGGCGGAAAGCGTCCGCCGCCTACTGGGCAAGCCCGGTGCGGTGGACCTGCGGCCCTATACCAAGCTCCTGCCGGCGATCGAGGCCGAAGAGGAGGGTCTGCGTGAACTCAGTGACGACGAGCTGAAGGAGAAGGCTATCGAGCTCGGTTACGCCGAGCTGCCCTACTCCACGGCCGATCTGGTCAACCTGTGCGCCGTGGGCCGAGAGGCCGCACGCCGTACCCTCGACGAACGACCCTTCGACGTCCAGCTCCTGGGCGTCATGGCGCTGCTCGACGGTCACGTGGCCGAGATGGCCACCGGTGAGGGCAAGACCCTCGCCGGAGCCCTCGCCGCCGCCGGGTTCGCCCTGCGCGGCAAGCGTGTCCACCTGCTCAGTGTGAACGACTACCTCGCTCGACGCGACGCCGAGTGGATGCAGCCCCTCTACGGCATGCTCGGCGTCACCGTCGGCTGGATCAACGAGGACTCCGAGACCGAGGAGCGCAAGGCCGCCTACGGCTGCGACGTCACCTACGCGGCCGTCAGCGAACTCGGTTTCGACGTCCTGCGCGACCGCATGGTCACCGACGTCGAGGACCGGGTGGTCCCCGAACCCCACGTCGCCATCATCGACGAGGCCGACTCCGTGCTCGTCGACGAGGCCCGCGTGCCGCTGGTCCTGGCCGGCGCCGCGGAGGCCGTGCCCGCCGACATCGAGATGGCCGACGTGGTGCGCGACCTCAAGCCGCGCACGCACTACGAGATCGACGGTGAGGGACGCAACGTCCAGCTCACCGACGCCGGTATCGACGCGGTCGAGAAGGCCCTGGACGGAGTCGAGCTCTACTCCGAGGACGACTCCTCACTCCTGCCGCAGGTCAACCTGGCCCTGCACGCGCACGTGCTGTTGCAACGCGACGTCCACTACGTCGTGCGCGACGGCGAGGTGCGCATCATCAACGAGTCCCGTGGTCGCATCGCGCTGCTCCAGCGCTGGCCCGACGGCCTGCAGGCCGCGGTCGAGGCCAAGGAGAAGGTGGCGATCAGCGAGACCGGAGAGGTCCTGGACTCCATCACCGTCCAGGCCCTGGTCATGCGCTACCCCACGCTCGCCGGCATGACCGGTACGGCGATGTCCGTGGCCGAGCAGCTGCGCGAGTTCTACGAGCTCGAAGTGGCGGTCATCCCCTCCAACAAGCCCAACGTCCGCGAGGACCAGGGCACGCGCCTGTACGCCACGCGCGAGGAGAAGGAGGACGCCCTCATCGAGAAGGTGGAGGAGGTCCACAAGGGCGGCCGCCCCATCCTCATCGGCACCCAGGACGTCGCCGAGTCCGAACTGCTCGCCGGCCGGCTGCGCGAGGCCGGGCTGGAGTGCGTGGTCCTCAACGCCAAGAACGACGCGGACGAGGCGTCCATCATCGCCGAGGCCGGCACCTACGGGGCCGTCACCGTCTCCACCCAGATGGCCGGCCGCGGTACCGACATCCGACTCGGCGGCAGCGACATGTCCGACCGTGAACGGGTGGTGGAGACCGGCGGCCTGTTCGTGATGGGCTTCGGCCGCTACCCCAGTAGCCGTCTGGACGGCCAGCTTCGCGGCCGTGCGGGCCGACAGGGCGACCCGGGTGACTCCATCTTCTTCGTGAGCATGGACGACGACCTGATCGTCAACAACGCCTCCGAGAGCACCGGCTACAAGACCACCTCCGAGGGCGAGATCACCGACGAGGCGTGGTTGGACATGGTCGACCACGCCCAGCGGGTCTCCGAGGGCCAGTTGTTGGAGGTGCACCGCAACACCTGGCGCTACAACAAGCTCATCGACGTGCAGCGCGAGGTGGTCTTGGAGCACCGCGAACTGGTCCTGACCGGGGACCAGGGCGACCGGCACATCGCCAAGGACCAGAAGGAACGACACGAGGAACTCGTGGAGGAGTTGGACGCCGAGCGCGTCGGCGACGCCTCCCGGATGATCACCCTCTACCACCTGGACCGTGGCTGGACCGACCACAACGCGTTCCTGTCGGAGCTGCGGGAGGGCATCCACCTGCGCTACCTGGGTCGTCGCGACCCTCTGGACGAGTTCAACCGTGAGGCCGTCCCGGTCTTCAAGGGTTTCCTGGACGAGGCCCGCGCCCGCGCCGCCGAGAGCTTCGCCGAGTTGGAGGTCGTCGACGGTGAGCTGGACGTGAGCGGGGTCGGGGTGAAGCGTCCCTCGATGACGTGGACGTACATGGTGCACGACCATCCGTTCAGCTCCGCCCTGGAGACCCTGGTGGGTCGCCTCAAGGGCAACCGGGGATCCGACGACTAGCCGTCACCCTCCGCAGATCCCATGCGCGGGTCAGGACCAAGGTCCCGGCCCGCTCATTACCTTTGTCGGCTATTCTTCTCAAAACGCTGGGACGCTCCCTCTGCCCCCTGTGTAATGACCGGGAGAGGGTTAATATGGAAGCGTTTTCAATAGAACCCGAGACGGTTGGGATTGCATCCACGGTGGCTCACGAGATCGGTGCGCAAGAGAAGATCAGTTACGGTCGAAACGACCGCTTCGCCGGGGGTCCCGTTGGTGGCGGGAGTTTCTGGATCGACGACGAGGGCCGCCCTGTGGCCAAGATCGGTGGGCCGAAGGAGTGGCGTCCCACTCCCATGATCGATGTCCGGGTGGGTGACGTGTTCAGCGTCGGGGGTCAGGTCTGGCGGGTCGGCGAAATAGTCGACGCCGATTCTCCGAGCGCGTATCTACTGGCGACCAGGATTAGTTGACTCGCGGGTCGACTTCTCGTCGCCCTCTTCTTTGTTCGCCCCCCGTTGGAATTGCAACCCTCTGCAACTGTTTCACTGATCGTTGCGGAGGGTATTGTCTTGCGGTTTCCGGCGGGGGGTTTTGTGTGCCGACCATATTCCGGGAGTTCGTGAGGTGCGGTCCCCCCGTCTCTTCGGGGTGGACGCATACCGCGGTGACGTTCCGTCGTCGCAGGTCGGCGCGGTGTCGCCGGCATCATCTTTCGGTCAATCGAGACGTTCCGGTTATCCAACAGGGGTGTTCGTGTCGCCGATGCTTCGTTAACGTCGAAGTTGCACGGCACGCCCCGCAGGTGACCGGTGGGAGAGTCCTCGTTTCGATGGGGGGACGGTCATCACGCCTGCCGACCAAGGTCGGTCCCAGGGGCTGTCCCCCGCCCCTGGGCCTGGCCACCCCCGCGCCGGATCGCGGCTCCCGATAGGTTCGGCGGCATGGCACTTCGACACATCGCTCTGTTCCGCTGGCAGGACGGCACCACCCCCGAGCAGGTCGCACGGGTGGAGGAGGCGCTGGGGATCCTGCCCGACGTGATCTCCGCGCTCGACGCGTACACCTTCGGCCCGGACCTGGGAATCGGTTCCGACACCTTCGACTTCGCCGTGGTGGCCGACGTCGCCGACGAGGCGGGATTCGTCGCCTACCGGGACCACCCCGACCACCAGGCCGCGCTCGCGGTGATCCGCCCGCTGCTCGCCGAGCGCGCCGCCGTCCAGTACCAGGTGTGAGCTTGGAATAGATCCTGTTCCAGAAAAGCTGACGCCCGTATTTCACTGGGATGTCAGCATGTTCCGAATCTGGTTCGGGTCTTGCGGTAGAACGAGTTTCAGTTTATTCTCTGGGTATGTCCCGCCCGGTGAGGGCACCTCGACTGTTCGGTCGTGGGTGGTCGTCGACGGCGGGCAGAGAGAAGACCGTCGCCCGTCGAAGTCGGATCGCGCCCCGACTTCGGCGGGCGACGTCCGTTGTGCGGGGCGGGGGCTCAGCCCAGGAGGCGGGAGATCTCACCGAAGCTCGGGCAGGGCCAGGGGAGCCGACAGCCCTGACACCGGGATCCGTCGTCCCCGTCGGGGCTGTGCAGGAGGAGCAGGTGCGCGCACACGCCGGCCAGGTTGGTGACCTCCTCGCGCGCGTTCGCGTAGAAGGCGACGTCGTTGATGCGGGCCAGCGCGCTGTCGGAGTGGGCGTCGGGGAGCCCGACGGTATCCGGATCCCAGGGCACGGCCCGATCGGAGCGTTCCAGTATCTCCTGCACACACTGGAGCAGGCGCGCGTGTTCGGAGGGTCGTCCCCTCCGGTTCGCTGGACTGGTGAACGGCGGCATCGCTGATCTCCCCCAACGGGTGGGTACCCGGCGTCTCTCCCTACAGGGAAACGCTGTGACTCACAGTACACATATCATTGCCCATTGTCGCGAGTCGGTGCGTGCGAAACCGCCGGGAACGTTCGGTACCCGTTAGGTCGGAGGGGCTGCCCCCAAGGGGAGGGGCAGCCCACTGGTAGGGGGCGGGAGACCGGTGGCCGCCGGACGTCTCCCGAGGGTCAACCGCAGTTTCCGCCGCAGTTGCAGGAACCACCGCTCTGGCAGCCGCAGCCGCAGCCGGAACCACAGCTGCACCCTGCCTGTCGCGGGGTCGTGATCAGGGAGTGGGTCACGGTCCCTCCTCAAGGGCTCGGAGCTTTCCCGAAGGTTGAACTTCCCACCGCGAGTCTTTCCCAACCGGAGACCGACCCTCGACGCCGACCCGACCTTGGGATCGCGTGGGGCCCAGAGCCCGGCCCCGCGTCGCTGAACTGGGTCATCACACTCGGAAGGTCAGGCGAAGAAGGTGGGTTCGGCGGCCGGTCGGCGCGTCATTCGGTACAGCCAAACCTGTCCCAGGAGCATGACCGGAATCGTGGGCAGCAGCACCGACCACACGAACACCCCGGTCATGCCCGGGAGCGGGGTGACCGACAGGTCCGCGGACAACGCCACGATCAGCCCCGGAACCGCGATGGCCACCGCGGAGGTGTGCCGCGAGAGCATCGGCCCCGCCAACCCCGCGGTCGCGGCCAGGGCCGCCACCGCCACCACCGTCAGCACCAGTGCCGCCTCCACACGCACCATGGGGGCCACGCCCGGACCCACCGCCACGGCGGCCGTCACCAGGACCGCGGCCAGCGCGACCCGGGACAGGGTCCGGGTGGCACGCGCGGCCACGTCCGCGCTCTCGGCCTCGGCGGAGCCCACCAACCGTTCGGCGCCGAAGGCGGCCCCGCGCAGCGCGAACAACGACACCACCGTGGCGGCGCAGACCACCGTGAAGGGCGACAAGGCGAGCTCGCCCGCGAGCAGGCCCGCCAGTGCCACACCCCACGAGCCGGCCAGCAGCCAACTGCCCGTCACGATCGCGGTGTCGCAGGTGGACCGCCAGCCGGGGGAGTCGACCCGGGCACGGAACCACAACCCCGCGTCGCGCAGCACCCACGCCGCGAGAAGGAGCAGCAGAACCGGCCACAGGGTGGCGACCACCCGGTGTTCCACGTCCGGGAGCATTCCCGCCATCACCCCCACGGCGGCCACCAACCAGACCTCGGAGGCCAGGAAGTAGGGCGCGATCGCGGACACCACCCGGCGCCGCTGCTCGGGTGTACGGGCCAGGTGCGGCATCAGCATGCCCAGGCCCACGTCGGCCCCGGCCAGGACGAGGTAGCCCACGACGAACAGGCCGAGGAGTGATGCGGTCAGGAGCGGAGAAGCGAAGAGTTCCATGGGTGTCATCCCTGCAGGCTCGGTCAGAAAGTGTGGATGGGGGGAGCGGACTCCACGGGTTCCACCTCGCGGCGCTCGGCGAGGGGACCGCCCTCCGGGCCGCGCCGGCCATAGCGGATCAGGAGCCAGTACGTGACCGTGGCCAGGACGGCGAAGGCGACGGTGAAGAGCGTGAACGAGACCACGGCGGTACCGGGGGACATGGGCGTCACCGCGTCGGCGGTCGTCAGGTGGTGCACCACCACCCAGGGCTGACGGTTGGTCTCTCGGAACACCCAGCCGCCCACGCTCGCCAGGTACGGCAGGACGGGTGCGACCAGGAGGGGCGCCAGGGACCAGCGGATCCACCAGGCGGGGCGGCCGGCGAACAGTTGTGACCCGGGTGCCAACCGCAGCATCCGGCCCAGGGCGCCGCGCCGCTCCGAGAACAGGGGGAACACCAGCACCATGAGCGGGCCGCCGAAGAACATGAGCGCCCAGGAGGTCATCATGACGACGTCCCCGGCCGTGTTGACGGCCGAGACGAAGGAGCTCTGTCCGGCGGTCTCGATCGTCTCGATCTGTTCGGAGGTGTAGGTCAGCCCACTGGTGGGCGGGTCCACGTCGAAGATCTGGAACTGCATGCCACCGAAGGTCACCACCAGGAACGGCATGACGCACATCATGATCGCCGAGTAACCGATCCCCCGACGGAAGACACCCTCGTCGTCCCGGCCGCGCATCAGGTGGTGGGCGCAGACCGCGCCCACCACCAGGGCGCCGAGGGTCAACGCTCCGGTGACGACGTGCGCGAAGGCGAAGAGCGCGGCCGGGTTGGTGAGCATCGCGACCGGATCGCTCATGTGCGCGATCCCGTCCACCATCTCGAACCCGACCGGGTGGCGCAGGAATCCGTTGGAGACCAGCACCCACCAGGCGGACGAGAACGCGGTGGCGGTGACCACCAGGAAGCAGAACAGGTGCGCCCAACGGCCCATCCGGTCCCAGCCGAAGATCCACAGCCCCAGGAAGGTCGACTCGACGAAGAACGCCGTCATCGTCTCGATCGCCAACGGGGCCGCGAAGCTGTAGCCGAACGTCTCCTGCAGCCCGCTCCAGTTCAACGCCAGCTGTAGTTCCATCACGAGGCCGGAGAGCACGCCCATGCCGTAGTTGACCACGTACAGGCCGCCCCAGAACCGCACGGCGGTCATCCGGGAACGGTCACCGCGCAGCGTCGCGACCAACTGGGTGAAGAGGATGTAGGGGGCCAGACCGAGGGTCAGGGCCACGAACATGTAGTGCGTCGCGGCGGTGAGTCCGAACTGTAGTCGCATCAGGATGAGGGGATCTTCGAACACGGTCGCGACCTTCTGCTCTCGTCGGTGGGGACAGCAGAAGCATCCGTCGCGGGTCCGGTCCCGCACATCGTCCCGGGGGCGTCATCCGCCCCGTTTCCGGGGGTGTATCGGACGTCCCCCCGCTACATCCGCGGGCGTACGGGACATCCCCGAGCCGACCCTCAGGACTCCCGGGGTCGGCCGGGGACGACCAGGGCGGTCTCGTAGGCCACCACCACCAGCTGGGCGCGGTCGCGCACCCCGAGCTTGACCATGGTGCGACTGACGTGGGTCTTGGCGGTGGCCGGACTCAGCACCAGCTCCCGGGCGATCTCGTCGTTGGAGAGCCCCTGCCCGACCAGGGCCAACACCTCTCGTTCGCGGGCGGTGAGCCCGTTGAGGCGGGTCGAGGAGGCCGGGGTCTTCGACGGGCGGCTCGCGAAGTCCGCGATCAGTCTGCGCGTGATGCCGGGGGACAGCAGCGCCTCCCCCTCGTGCACCACCCGGACCGCCTGTAGCAGGTCGCGCGGTTCGGTGTCCTTGACCAGGAACCCACCGGCCCCGGCGCGCAGCGCGTCGAAGATGTACTCGTCCAGGTCGAACGTGGTGAGGATGACAACGCGGGTCTCGCTCAGTGCCGGTTCGCCGAGGATGCGCTCGGTGGCGGCCAGACCGTCCATCCCCGGCATCCTGATGTCCATCAGGATCACGTCGGGGCGCTCTGTCAGTGCCAGCCGGACCGCCTCCTCCCCGTCGGCGGCCTCCGCGACCACCTCGATGTCGTCCGCGCTGTCGAGCAGCGCCCTGAAACCGGCCCGGACCAGCGCCTGGTCATCGGCGAGCAGAACCCGGATCACTCTTGTCCACCCCGTTTCCCAACGGGCCCGGCGTCCACCGGTAGTCGCACCCGCACCCGGAATCCTCCACCCTCCAGCGGATCGGCGTCCACCGAACCACCCACGAGGGCGGCGCGTTCGCGCATTCCCGTGATCCCGTTGCCGGTGGCCGGTGGTCCCACCGTCCCACGCCCGTCGTCGGTGATCTCCAGTGACAGTTCCGTCGACCCGTAGCCGATCCGCACCACGGCCTTCTCGGCGTGCGCGTGCCGGACGACGTTGGTGAGGGATTCCTGCAGGGCCCTGTAGGCGACACCCTCGACCCCTTGGGGGAGCCGCCGTTCGTCGCCCTCGGTCTCCACCAAGACCTCCAGGCCCGTGCCCCTCGCGCCCTCGACGAGGTCCGACACCCGGTCCAGGCCGGGGGTGGGCGAGCGCGGGGCCGCCTCGTCCACGGCCCGCAGCACCCCGAGCATGGCGCGCAGCTCGGTGAGGGTGTCCTTGCTGGTCTGCTTGATGGTGGTGAGCGCGTCGGCGGCGCGCTCGGGCCGGCTCTCCATCAGGTACAGGGCGGTGCCGGCCTGCACGTTGATGAGGGAGATGTTGTGGGCGACGGTGTCGTGCACGTCGCGGGCCAACCGGAGGCGTTCCTCGGAGGCGCGGCGCAGCAGTTCCTCCTCACGGGTGCGGCTCGCCTCCTGTTCCCGTTCCCGGTCGGCCCTTTGGTACTCGGCTCGCCAACGCAGGACCTCGGCCACGCACAGCAGGACCAGGACCCAGGCCACGATTCCGACGGCCTCCGGGCGGAAGGTGCCGGTCAGGACGAGTTCGTAGATGTTGACCGCGAGGAACTGGCCGATGCCCAGGATCCAACCGAAGGCACGGTGGCCCCACCGCACCACGCTGTAGAGCATGACCGCGGTGCACAACATGACCAGGCCGTCGGGGTAGCCCAACGGGTAGTAGATCGTGGCGGCCACCACCGAGACGACGGCGACCAGGCGAGGGAAGGCCGTGCGCCACAGCAGCGGCAGACAGGCCACCAGGATCAGCGCGTAACCCCAGGGCCAGGCGGGCCGGTCACCGGGGACCGGGTCGAAGGCCTCGATGCCCGCGGGACTGATCACGGACAGGGCCAACAGGATGGCCGTGATCCACAGATCGGTGCGGGTGGGACGGGGAAGGGTTCGTGCTGCCACGATCCCGACGGTACGGTGCGCCCCTCCGGGATCGCGTCATCCCGGGGGAGGGACCTCGGGGGTCGGAACTACGCCCGGGGGAGTAGCGGCCTGGAACCGAAGACGGCCGCCCGGTCCCCGGGTGTGAACGGGGACCGGACGACCGGAAGTCCTCCGGGCGGGACAAGGGGGGTGTGTCCACGGCCCGGAGGGCGCTGGGGAAAAGGCGCGCTCCGCACAAAGTTAGGGGTTCGCCGGACCGGAAGGGGCCGGATGTCCGCTTCCGGTCATTTTCTGGAACAGATTCCTCACCGGGCGTGAAGGGAGGCGTCCTCTCCGGCCGCCGGTCCTTGGGAGCCGGTGGGCCGCCCCGCAGTCGGTCCGGTCCAGGGCTCCGGTAGGCGCACCACCCCGGGTGCCCCCGCGGCCACGGCGTCGAGCAGCCCGTTCGGTGGGTCCCCGAGCGCGGGTTCCCCGCCCTCGCCCTCCGATCGGAACTCCACCCGTCCACCGGTGAAGCCGGCCCTGGTGAACGTCATCGTCTCCGGAGCGATCCGCGTGTTGTGGAGCAGGACCCGCGCGCCCGAGAACTCGGCCTTGTGGAAGTCGGTGAGGGGACCCTCGAAGCGCACGTGCCGGAAGTTGACCGTGCCGCCGGTGAACCGTGCCCCACGGAAGGTCACCCGGGCTCCGGAGACTCGTGAGTAGCGGAAGTCCATCTCCCCTTCGCCGAACACCGAACGATCGAAGATCAGCTTGCCGCCGATGAGGTGCACCCCGCGCAGGCTGCCGCCGTCGAAGACCACGTTGGAGAGGTCGAAGCGGTGACCCTGCCAGGAGGAGTGCTCGTCGCGCAGTCGGTCTCCGATGACCCGGATGATGCTGAACCGCACCTCTCGGAACGCCTCGTACTCCTGGCGCGCGGCCGTGCCGACCTCGTCTCCCTCCGGCACGGGGGCGTGCGGCATGCGCAGGTAGGAGCACAGCACGTTGATGCACATCTGGCGCAGTTCGGGGGTGGGCGCGTCGTCGGCCAGGTGCGCCAGCGCGTGCACCGCGCCGAGCCGCGCCGCGGCCTGCTCGTTGCCCAGTTCGGTGTAGGCGCCGGTGAACCGGTCGTTGAACAGCTTGACCCCGTCGCGCTCTGCTGCTCGGAGCGCCCGCAGGTTCTCCAGGTTGTTGTTGCGCTGCCGGTGGTAGGCGATCACCAGCAACGCGATACCGCTGAGCCCGGCCATGATGGCGAACGCGCGGATCACCACGCCCTCGAAGGCGCGCAACGACAGTGTGTCCGGTCGGGCTATCTCGGGGAAGCCGAGGAACCACAGTGCGCCCAGAATGAGCACTCCCACGCAAAGAGCGGTGACCGTCCAGGTCACGGCGATGTGCAGCCACAACCGGGGCGGGCGGCCCTCCCAGGTGTGGTCGGGTTCGCTCTCTTGGGCGCCCTTGACGGGGCGGGGGATGGGCATGCCGAAGACACTAGGAGATCCTCGGTACGTCTGCGGGATTATGTCCGTGTTCGGTCAGGGTGGTCAGAACAGGTCCACGGGCGGGGCGGGGGAGTCCACCGCGTCGGTGTCGTGGACCGAGGCGTACCCGGAGGTGAACCGGTCCAGGTCCTCGCCGGCGACCAGCCGCGCCATCTCGGGATCACGGTGCGCCGCGCGACCCAACTCCTCCTCTGGCAGGGGACGATGGCCCGCCACCAGCACCAGGTTGCCGAACCTTCGGCCGCGCAACACCCCCGGCTCCGCGGACATCACCACGTGCGGCAACACCGAACGCACCGTCGCCACCTGCGCCCGGGTGTGCTTCAGCGCGTAACCGTCACCGACGTTGACCACCAGGAATCCGTCGGGTCGCAGCACGCGGGCCGCCTCGGCGTAGAACTCCGCGGACGTCAACCGCGCCGGGGTCCGCGCTCCCGCGAACACGTCCGCCACCACCAGGTCGGCGCTGGAGTCGTGCCGGGCGCCGATCCACTCGCGCGCGTCACCGATGCCCACCCGTAGCCGCGCGCGCCGGTCCCAGGGCAGCCGGCGCCGCACCATTTCCACCAGGGCCGCGTCCACGTCCACCGCGCGTTGGTTGGAACCCGAGCGGGTGTGCGCCACGTACCGGGCCACGGTGAGCGCGCCGGCGCCCAAGTGCAGCGCGTCGACGGCCTCGCCCTCGGGCGCCACCAGGTCGACCGCGTGCGCGATCCGTCGCACGTACGAGAAGTCCAGATAGGCGGGGTCGGACAGGTCCACGTGCGACTGTGGGGTGCCCTCCACCAGGAGGAACCACGAGTTCGGTCGGTCCGCGTCGGCGAGCAGGTCCACCCCGGGAACGACGGAGACCTCCTCTTCGGCCTCGACCCTGTCACGCACACGTCGGCCCATGTCCTCGTCCTGTTCTGCCGTGGAGATCACTCCAAGGTAGGCGTACCGCGGGCCCCTTCGGAACCGACGCGCGAATCCCCTCTTCGGGGCGCTAGCCTGGGTCCCCCCAACGTTTTTCCGATCATCGCGCCCGGACTCTCCGGGCGCGTTCACCGAGGAGTGGCCGTGCTACTGCGGATGTCGAACCTGTTCCTGCGCACCCTGCGTGAGGACCCGGCGGACGCCGAGGTGCCGAGCCACAAGCTGCTCGTGCGCGCCGGCTACGTTCGTCGGGCCGCCCCCGGCGTCTACAGCTGGCTGCCCTTGGGCAAGCTCGTCCTGGAGAACGTCTCCCGCGTGGTCCGCGAGGAGATGAACGCCATGGGCGGCCAGGAGGTCCTGCTCCCCGCCCTGCTGCCCAGGGAGTACTACGAGGCCACCGGCCGCTGGGAGGAGTACGGCGACACCCTCTTCCGGCTCAAGGACCGCAAGGGCGCCGACTACCTGCTCGGTCCCACCCACGAGGAGCTCTTCACCCTCCTGGTCAAGGGCGAGTACTCCTCCTACAAGGACTTCCCGGTCGTCCTGTACCAGATCCAGGAGAAGTTCCGCGACGAGGCGCGTCCCCGCGCCGGTGTCCTGCGCGGCCGCGAGTTCCACATGAAGGACTCCTACTCCTTCGACATCGACGACGAGGGACTCCAGGAGTCCTACGACAAGCACCGCGCCGCCTACATCCGGATCTTCGAACGGCTCGGCCTGGAGTACGTCATCGTCTCGGCGACCTCCGGCGCCATGGGCGGCTCCGCCTCCGAGGAGTTCCTGGCGGTCGCGCCCACCGGCGAGGACACCTTCGTGCGCAGCACCGGGTCCGACTACGCCGCCAACGTCGAGGCCGTGAGGGTCCCCGCCCCCGAGGCGCTGCCCCTGGACGGGCTGCCCGAGGCGAAGG
Source organism: Nocardiopsis sp. NPDC006832 (assembly GCF_040635885.1). Taxonomy (NCBI): domain Bacteria; kingdom Bacillati; phylum Actinomycetota; class Actinomycetes; order Streptosporangiales; family Nocardiopsidaceae; genus Nocardiopsis; species Nocardiopsis sp. NPDC006832. The sequence goes on from NZ_JBEYLC010000029.1 coordinate 28,338, forward strand.
TCCACCACACCCCCGCGACCGCCACCATCCAGACCCTGGTGGACTTCCTGAACGAGGCGGGCCTGGGCCGCGACTTCAGCGAGGCCGACACCCTCAAGAACGTCCTGGTCAAGACTCGTGTCCCCGGTGCCAAGGAGTGGGAGCTGCTGGCCGTCGGCGTTCCCGGTGACCGTGAGGTCGATTTCAAGCGGCTGGAAGCGGCGCTGGAGCCCGCCGAGGTGGAGATCCTCGACGAGGCCGACTTCGCCGCCAACCCGTTCCTGGTCAAGGGCTACATCGGCCCCAAGGCCCTGATCGACAACAAGGTCCGTTACCTGGTCGACCCGCGCGTGGCCACCGGTACCGCCTGGGTGACCGGCGCCGACGAGGCCGACCACCACGTCGTCGACCTGGTGGCGGGGCGCGACTTCACCCCGGACGGCACCATCGACGTCGCCGACGTGCGCGACGGCGACCCCTCCCCGGACGGGAAGGGCACGCTGTACACCGCGCGCGGCATCGAGATCGGCCACATCTTCCAGTTGGGCCGCAAGTACGCCGACGCCTTCCAGGTGGACGCCCTGGGCCCGGACGGCAAGCCCAAGCGCATCACGATGGGCTCCTACGGCATCGGTGTCTCCCGCGCGGTGGCCTCCATCGTCGAGCAGTCCCACGACGACAAGGGCATCGTGTGGCCGCGTGAGATCGCCCCCGCCGACGTGCACGTCGTCGGCACCGGCAAGGGCGATGAGGTCCCCGAGGCGCTGCGCATCGGTCGGGAACTGCAGGCCAAGGGCCTGCGCGTGCTCGTGGACGACCGCAAGGCCGCCCCGGGTGTGAAGTTCACCGACGCCGAGCTGGTGGGCATCCCCACCACGATCATCGTGGGCCGTGGACTCAAGGACGGTGTGGTCGAGCTGCGCGACCGCAAGAGCGGTGAGCGTTCCGACGTCCCGATCGAGGAGATCGTCGACCGCACCGTCGCCGCCTGCGCCGAGTAGGACGTCGACACGGGGAATCGAACACGAAGAGGGGCTCCCGCGGCTGCGCACGGGAGCCCCTCTCACCTGTGTCCACGCGGTACTAGGGTCTCTCGAAGCCGGGGAAGGCGTCGGGTTCGGCGCCCCATTGCAGTGAGCGCAGCGTCGCCTCCTGCAGGGCCCGCGCGGCGGTGACGCGCAGGTCGGTGTCACCGGAGGAGGTCAACCACAGGTACGCCTCCATCGTGGCCCCCTCCAGTCCGGCCGCGAACGTGTCCATGCCGTCCCCGTCGCGCCCTTCCGGGATCGGGTACGAGGGCAGGGCGGGCGGCGCCTCCAGGTCGCGTTCGACGGCGGCGTCGCGCAGCGCGTCCCGCAGCGCCTTGTGCTCCATGGCGGCCGTGGACGCTCGCTCGCGCCGTCCCTCGTCACCGGCGGCACCGCCGACGAACTCGAACCCGTACACCGCCGCGTGCTCGGCGCGCAGCGCCTCCGCCAGGGCTTCGGCCGTGGGGTCGGTGCCCTCGCTCGGGGTGGGGGTCTCGCTCACCTGACTACCTCGCCTATGTCGATGGGCCCTCAGGCCTCGTCCAGCAGATGGGCGTGCACGGCCTCACAGGCGCCGATCGCGCTCACCAGCTGGGCCAGCCCCGGGTCGGTCACGGCCGCCGCCTGGTCCAGACGCGACGACGAGGCCGCGACCTCGACCAGCCGTAGCCCCGCGGTGTCCAGGGACGGACCGGGATCGGTCTCCGTCCCGCCCGACCCCTCGGGCTCCTCCGGTTCCGCGGACGGGCCCACCCCCTCGGGCAGGGCCTCCAACAACGCGTCCAGGTGGGCCAGGTGGTGTTTCCGGAACCCCTCCAACAGGTCACCGGGGCCCACACCGTCGGCCAACGCCTGTTCGTACCGGGCCACCGTCCGCTCCTTCTCCCGGATCAGGGAGCGCAGGACGGACACGTCCGGGGTCACGTCGTAGGGATACCAGTCGGCCGTGCCGCACCCGCTCAGACCGGCCACGGCGCCCGCCGCCACGACACCTGTCGCCGTGACGCCCAGCACAGTGCGGCGGCTGACGTTCCCCTGCACGCGGTCTCCTCCCCCTGCCCCGCGTCCGGGGCGGTGTCGACGGCCCCCGCCGTCGAGCGGCGGTCGGGACCCATCTTTCCACGCCGGTCGAGGCACCGAGGCCGGGTCGCTCCCCCTCGCGGGAAAGGGGCGAGGGGCCCCCGTTCACACCCGAAGGCACGCCCCGAGGAGCGAGGCGACCTGGAGGAGGCCCGGGAGTGGATACCCTTGCACGACAACCGCCGTCGTGCGCGACGTGCGGCGCTTTCGCGTCCGACGCGAAAGTGGAAGAAGACTACGTACAGAGCTGGACCGCCCCGTTCAACGGCTCACGGCCGAGCGGGCGGGATTTCGCCGTTTTGAGGGGCTGACACGCATGGGAGCGCAGGCGCGGGAAGAGCGCATCGCCGAGCTGCTGGAACCGGTCCTGGCCAAGGCCGGACTGGATCTGGAGGCCGTCGAGCTGACACCGGCGGGCAAACGTCGAGTGCTGCGCGTGGTCGTGGACTCCGACAACGGGGTCGACCTGGACCTGGTCGGCGAGATCAGCCAGGACGTCAACGAGGCGCTGGACGCCTCCGACGTCATGGGTGAGACGCCCTACGTCCTGGAGGTCACCTCGCCAGGGGTCGACCGTCCGCTGACGATGCCCCGCCACTGGCGCCGCTCTCGCGGTCGCCTGGTGAAGGTGAACCTCGTCGAGGGCGGGGACCTCACCGGACGCGTGACCGAGTCCGACGACCAGGGCGTGACCCTGGACGTCAAGGGTCGGTCCCGCACTCTGGCCTACGACAAGATCGCCAAGGCCAAGGTCCAGGTGGAATTCCGTCGCGAAGCCGACACCGACGCGGCGGACTAGAGGGGGAGCCCCGTGGACATTGACATGAGCGTCCTTCGCAGCCTGGAGCGCGAGAAGGACATCGCCGTCGAACTGGTCGCCAAGGCGATCGAAGACGCACTCCTGATCGCGTACCACCGCGAGGAGGGCCCTGAGAAGAAGGCACGAGTGGAACTGAACCGTTCCACCGGCCACGTCATCGTTTGGGTGACCGAGACCGACGAGGAGGGTGTGGTCGTCGGCGAGTTCGACGGGACCCCCACCGGGTTCGGTCGCATCGCCACCTCCACCGCCAAGCAGGTGATCCTGCAGCGGCTGCGCGACGCCGAGGACGAACTGACCCTGGGCGAATTCGCCGGCCGCGAGCACGACATCGTGTCGGGCATCATCCAGCAGGGCAAGGACCCGCGCAACGTCCTGGTCGACCTCGGCAAGATCGAGGCGATCCTGCCCCCGCAGGAGCAGGTCCCCACCGAGAACTACACCCACGGTGAGCGCCTGCGCGCCTACGTGGTCCAGGTCCGCAAGGGCCTGCGCGGTCCCTCGGTGACCCTGTCGCGTACCCACCCCAACCTGGTGCGCAAGCTCTTCGAGTTGGAGGTGCCCGAGATCGCCGACGGCACCGTCGAGATCGCGGCCATCGCCCGTGAGGCCGGTCACCGTACCAAGATGGCGGTCAGCTCCAACCGGGGCGGCGTCAACGCCAAGGGTGCCTGCATCGGTCCGCTGGGCAGCCGCGTTCGCAACGTCATGGCCGAACTCCACGGGGAGAAGATCGACATCGTCGACTACTCCGAGGACCCCGCCGTGTTCGTCGCCAACGCGCTGTCCCCGGCACGGGTCAACTCGGTGGAGATCCTCGACATGGCCGCGCGTGTGGCACGCGTCGTCGTTCCCGACTACCAGCAGTCGCTCGCCATCGGCAAGGAGGGCCAGAACGCCCGACTGGCCGCGCGTTTGACCGGATGGCGCATCGACATCCGCTCCGACGCGGAGCCCGCCCGACCCCTCGAAGAAGAGGCCGGTGACCCCGTCGAGGACACCGACGACACCGCTTCGACCGGCTGAACGGGTCGCGACCATGCCTCGACACGATATGGTGGCCGAAGACGGTCCTGACCGTCCCGTGCGAACGTGCGTGGGTTGTCGGTCGCGGACAGTCCAGTCCGACCTCGTGCGGCTGGTGGCCGAGGGCACGGCCATCACGCCCGACACCCGAGGTCGACGTCCGGGGCGCGGAGCCTATCTGCACCACGACCGCAGGTGCTTCGAACTAGCGGAGCGCCGAAGGGCGTGGTCACGCGCCTTCCGGAACCGGAGCGGAGGAGGTCCCACTCGGTGGGACGTCTCACGTGTGGCGTCGTTGTTCGACGACGCCCCACGTGGCTGAGCGCGCCGCTATCCGGATAGGGTTGGAATGTCTGGGCCGACCTCGAGGTTGTAGGGACCGAGGTCGGCGTGCTGTGCCGTGTCGGCACGCATGAGCCGGCCCATTGTTGTGTAGCGATGAGGAAGCAGGTCGAGATTGCGATGAGCGCCTGATGAGTACGCAGCGATGAGTAACTCAAGCTAACGACGGTCCGGCACAAGCCCCTGTCCCGGACCGAAGCTGAAGGAGAGTAGTGGCGAAGGTCCGGGTATACGAACTCGCTAAGGAGTTCGGTGTAGAGAGCAAGGCCGTGCTGGCCAAGCTCAACGAGATGGGCGAATTCGTTCGTTCGGCGTCCTCCACGATAGAGGCCCCCGTCGTTCGACGCCTTCAAGAAGCTTTCAACGATGGCTCCGACGGTGGCAAGAAGGGTGGATCGGCTCCCAAGCCGGCCCCCAAGCCCTCCGCCGGTGCCTCCGCGCGCCCCGCGGCTCCCAAGCCGGGGCCCGCGCCCAAGCCGGGTCCGAAGCCGGCTCCGGCTCCGGCCGCCAAGCCCGCGGCTCCGGTCGCCAAGGCGGAGACGGACAAGCCGGTCGCCGAGAAGCCGTCCGCCCCGGTCGACAAGCCCGCGGCGCCGACTTTCGAGGCCGCGCCCAAGCCCGGCCCCAAGCCGGCGCCCAAGACCCCGCGCGGCGACGCGCCGAAGCCGGGTCCGAAGCCGGCCGCGGGCTCTCAGCAGCGTGGCGGCGACCGGCCGCAGCGCGGCGGTGAGCGTGGTGGCGAGCGCGGCGGTGAGCGTGGTGGCCGTGACGGCGGCCGCGCTCCGCGTCCGGGCGGTCCCCGTCCGGGCCCGCGTCCGGGCAACAACCCGTTCGCGTCCAACGCCTCCGGCATGGGCTCCAAGCCGGCCCCGCGTCCCGGTGGCGGCGGCGCTCCGCGTCCGGGTCCGCGTCCCGGCCCGCAGGGTGGCGGCGGCGCTCCGCGTCCGGGCGGTCCCCGTCCGGGCCCGCGTCCCGGCCCGCAGGGCGACCGTGCCCCGCGCCCCGGCCCGCAGGGTGATCGTGCCCCGCGTCCCGGTGGCGGCGACCGTGCTCCGCGTCCCGGTGGCGCTCCCGGCGCCCCGCGTCCGGGTGGTGCCGCGGGTGCTCCGCGCCCCGGTGGCGGCGGTGGCGCTCCGCGTCCCGGTGGCCCGCGTCCCAGCCCGATGAACATGCCCTCGTCCCGTCCGGCCGCGCCCGCGGGCGGCGGTCGTGGTGGCGGCGGTGGTCGTCCCGGTGGCGGCGGTCGCGGTCGGGGCGGCGCCCCGGCGGGCGCGCGTCCCGGTGGCGGCGGCGGTCCGCGTCCCGGTGGTTTCGGTGGTCGTCCCGGTGGCGGCGGCCGTGGCCGCGGTGGCGGAACGGCCGGTGCGTTCGGTCGTCCGGGCGGTCGTCCCGGGCGTGCGCGCAAGTCCAAGAAGCAGCGGCGTCAGGAGTTCCACGACCTTGCGGCACCGTCCTTCGGTGGCGTCAAGATCCCGAGCGGCAACGGTCAGTCGATCCGACTGTCCCGTGGCGCCTCGCTGTCGGACTTCGGCGACAAGATCGACGTCAACCCGGCGTCGCTCGTCCAGGTCATGATGCACCTGGGTGAGATGGTCACCGCGACCCAGTCGCTGCCCGACGAGACCCTGCAGTTGCTCGGTGAAGAGCTCAACTACAAGGTCGAGGTCGTCAGCCCCGAGGACGAGGACCGCGAGCTCCTGGAGTCCTTCTCCATCGAGTTCGGCGAGAACGAGGGCGGCACCGCCGAACTTCGTCCGCGCCCGCCGGTGGTCACCGTCATGGGTCACGTCGACCACGGTAAGACCCGACTGCTGGACACCATCCGCAAGACCAACGTCTCCAGTGGCGAGGCCGGCGGAATCACCCAGCACATCGGTGCCTACCAGGTCTCCACCCACGTGGACGGTGAGGAGCGCAAGCTCACCTTCATCGACACCCCTGGTCACGAGGCGTTCACCGCCATGCGTGCCCGTGGTGCGAAGGTCACCGACATCGCGGTGCTGGTCGTGGCGGCCGACGACGGCGTCAAGCCGCAGACGGCCGAGGCCATCGACCACGCCAAGGCGGCCGAGGTCCCGATCGTCGTCGCGGTCAACAAGATCGACGTCGAGGGCGCAGACCCGCAGCGGGTGCGTGCCCAGATGACCGAGTACGGCCTGGTGGCCGAGGAGTACGGCGGCGACGTCCAGTTCGTGGACATCTCCGCGCTCAAGGGCGAGAACATCGACACGCTGCTCGAATCGATCGTCCTGACCTCCGACGCCGCGCTCGACCTGCAGGCGAACCCGGACATGGACGCTCAGGGTCTGGCCATCGAGGCCTACCTGGACCGCGGTCGCGGTTCCATGGCCACGGTGCTGGTCCAGCGAGGCACGCTCAACGTCGGTGACTCCATCGTCTGTGGTGACGCCTACGGCCGCGTTCGCGCCATGCTCGACGAGCACGGCAAGAGCGTGGAGACGGCCGAGCCGTCGCGTCCGGTCCAGGTCCTGGGTCTGACCAACGTGCCCAGCGCCGGTGACAACTTCCTGGTCGTCAAGGACGACCGGGTGGCGCGGCAGATCGCCCAGCAGCGTGAGGCGCGCGAGCGCTTCGCCCAGCAGGCGAAGTCGGCCCGTCGGGTCACCCTCGACAACTGGCAGTCCGCCATCAAGGAGGGCGAGCGCTCCGAGCTGCTCCTCCTCATCAAGGGCGACATGTCCGGTTCCGTCGAGGCGCTGGAGGAGTCGCTGCTCAAGATCGACGCCGGTGGCGACGAGGTCGGCATCCGGATCATCGGTCGCGGTGTCGGTGCGATCACCCAGAACGACATCAACCTGGCGTCGTCCGCGGACGCGATCATCGTCGGCTTCAACGTTCGGCCCGAGGGCAAGAACAGCGAGCTGGCGGACCGCATGGGTGTCGACATCCGGTACTACTCGGTCATCTACCAGGCCATCGACGAGGTCGAAGCCGCGGTCAAGGGTCTCCTCAAGCCCATCTACGAGGAGGTCCAGCTCGGCAGCGCCGAGATCCGCGAGGTCTTCAAGGTGCCCAAGATCGGCAACATCGCCGGTTCGATCGTCCGCAGCGGTCTCATCCGCCGCAACGGCAAGGCGCGTCTCATCCGCGATGGGGTCGTCATCTCCGACAACCTCAACGTCGATTCGCTCCGACGCTTCAAGGACGACGCGACCGAGGTCCGTGAGGGCTTCGAGTGCGGTATCGGTGTCGGTTACAGCGACATCCGGGTCGGGGACGTCATCGAGACCTACGAGATGAAGGAGAAGCCCCGCGACTAGTCGTGTGGACTGATCCGCCTGGGGCCCCGGACCATCGTGTCCGGGGCCCCGCCTTTGCCGGCTCACACAACACCACAGGTGATCACTTGTACGTTGGGGCGTTGACGCTGGACGTGCTCCTTGGAGACGTCCACTCGCTCAAACAGAAGCGTTCGATGGTCCGGCCGGTCATCGCCGAGCTGCGCCGAAAGTTCTCGGTGTCGGTGTCGGAGGTGGGCGATCAAGACCTCTACCGTCGGGCGAAGATCGGTGTCGCGGTGGTCGCTCCCACGGCCGCCCATGCCAGGGACCAGATGGACACCTGCGAGCGTTTCGTCGCGGGCCGTCCCGAACTGGAGCTGCTGTCCGCCAGGCAGCGGCTCTTCAACGAAGAGGAAGACTGACGATGGTCGACGCAGCACGCGCGCGCAAGATCGCCGACCGGATCCAGCGCATCGTCGCCGAGATGCTGGACCGGCGGATCAAGGACCCGCGCCTGGGATTCGTGACCGTGACCGACGCCCGCATCACCGCTGACCTGCGGGACGCCACGGTGTACTACACGGTGTTCGGTTCCCCCGAGGAAAAGGCGGCCAGCGCGGCCGCACTGGAGAGCGCCAAGGGCGTGATCCGTAGCGAGGTCGGCAAACAGACCGGTATCCGGCACACGCCGAGCCTGGCCTTCGTCCTCGACGACGTGCAGGAGAACGCCCAGCACATCGAGGAACTGCTGGTCAAGGCGCGTCAGTCCGACGAGGAGGTGGCCCAGCGGGCCACCGAAGCCAAGCCCGCGGGCGAGGCCGACCCGTACAAGGTCCCTCGTGAGGACGACGAGGACGAGTGACCACCCGGGACGGCGGCGTCGGTCGCCGTCCCGCCCCCTTTCTTCCCTCGAAGGAGCACCATGGCCGAGAGCGGCGTCGTGGTCGTTGACAAGCCCGCGGACTGGACTTCGCACGACGTGGTCGCCAAGACCCGTGGTCTGGCGCGCACCCGCCGTGTGGGGCACGCGGGCACCCTGGACCCGATGGCCACCGGGGTGCTGGTGCTGGGGATCGAGAAGGGCACCAAACTTCTCGGCCACCTGACCCTGACCGAGAAGACCTACGAGGCGACCATCCGGTTGGGCCTGGTCACCAACACCGACGACGCCGAGGGCGAGCCCGGTGCGCGCATCGACGCCTCCGCCGTCACCGACGACGCGATCCGAGCGGCCGTCGCGAAGCTGACCGGCGTCATCTCACAGGTTCCACCACAGGTCAGTGCGATCAAGGTGGACGGTAAGCGCGCCTACAAGTCGGCTCGCGAGGGCAAGGAAGTGGCCCTCAAGGCTCGCGAGGTCACCGTGTCCGAGTTCCAGGTGACCGACATCCGTCGCGTGGCGGATCCCGATGGCGGGTTCGTCGACGTGGACGCGGTCGTCACCTGCTCCAGCGGCACCTACATCCGCTCGCTGGCCCGCGACATGGGTGTGGACCTGGGAGTGGGCGGCCACCTCTGCGCCCTGCGCCGTACTCGCGTGGGTCCCTACGACCTGTCCCAGGCCCGCACCCTGGACGAACTCGCCAAGGAGTTCACCCAGGTTCCGCTGGCCCGGGCGGTGGCGGCGGCGTTCCCGGTGCGCACCCTGGACGAGGCCGAGACCCGCGCGATCCGGCACGGCAACCGCATCGGTGAGAGCACTCTGGGAGAGGGCCCCGTGGGCCTGTTCGCCCCGGACGGCACAGTGGTGGCACTGGGCGAGAACCGCCCCGGCCACATGAAGCCGATCGTCGTCTTCGCACCGGCCTGACCGGTCTTCAGGATTGCCTCAGATCTTGATGACGGTTGCTCTGTCCCCACAGAGCTTCCGTAGGTCGTCAGGATCCGAAGTGAGGATGGTGACCGGTCCGGGAGACGCCAACGCCGTGGCACACAGCATCTCTTCGATGAGGTCGTTGAGATTGTCCCGTTCAAGCTGCCTGGCCACAGCCGCGGCAACGTAAGAGGACAGACCGGATGGTCCACTCCGGGAGCGTGCCCGCTCGGCGATGTCTCTGGGCATGGTGATCGAATACTTCTGAGTAGCATCACTCATGCCACTTATGCTGCCCGGCATGCCACCGTCGTGTTCGGTGCGCGACCAGGTGGTTTCTCCGTCGAGGGTCGATGTCGATGTATTGCTCACATGGGTGAAGATAGTGATCCGTCACGCACTGTGTGCGGATTATTCGAAAGTTCCGCGTCGAATTTCGGGGAACGCGTGGGGCAGAGCCGGTGTGGTGGCCCACACCGACCGCGTGGCGGAACACGCCCCGGCTCCATGGCACGCTTGAGACCGGATCACATCTCGACGAGCAAGGGGAGCCGAACGTGCGGAGATGGGACGGGCTGGGCGACATTCCCACCGATCGGGGACGCTCCGTGGTGGCGATCGGTGTCTTCGACGGTGTGCATCGCGGCCACCAGGCCATCTTGGCCTCCGCCGTCGCCCATGGGCGCGATCTGGGCCTACCGGTGGTCGTGGTCACCTTCGATCCGCACCCCGAACACGTGCTGCGCGGCCGTACCCCCGCGGTGCTCACCCCGGTGGACCGCCGCGTCGAACTGTTGGGGGAGCGGGGCGCCGACGCGGTGTGCGTGCTGCCCTTCACCAAGGAACTCTCCGCGCTGAGCCCCGAGGAGTTCGTCCGCCGGATCCTCGTCGACCGTCTCGGAGCGGTCGCCGTGGTGGTGGGGGAGGACTTCCGGTTCGGGCATCGGGCCGCCGGCGACGTGGCCGCCCTGGCCCGTCTGGGCGAGGAGTTCGGGTTCGGCGCGGACGGGGTGAAGCTGGTGGCCGAGGGCGAGACGATCACCTCCACCCGGATCCGCGAGCTCCTCGCCGAGGGCGACGTGGCCGGCGCCGCGGCGCTCCTGGGCCGCCCGCACCGGGTCATCGGAGAGATCGTGCACGGAGCGGCCCGCGGGCGGGAGCTCCTGGGCTTCCCCACGGCCAACATGGACCTGCCACCGGACACCGCGGTGCCCGGTGACGGTGTCTACGCGGGGTGGCTCGGCCGCCTGGAACCCGCCACCGGTCACGAGACGCGTTGGCCCGCCGCCATCTCGGTGGGCACCAACCCCACCTTCGACGGGGCCGAACGTACGGTGGAGGCCTACGCGCTGGACCGCGACGACCTGGAGCTGTACGGGCTGACGATGGTCGTGGACTTCACCGCGCGTATCCGTGGGCAGGAACGGTTCGACGACATCGACGAGTTGATCGTGGCGATGCGGCGGGACGTGGACCGCTGTCGTGAGGTCCTCACCGCCGAGGTCGACCACACCCCTTGACCCGGACCCCTGACCTCCGGAGAGTCCGGTATCACCGCCGACGCGGGCCGATCGCCCTCTGAACTGCGGTAAGCTGAAAACGTTCACGTGTGCCCGTGGCCGGTCCGTCCCCAAAGGGGCGATGGAACCGACGGGAACGCGGCAGGGTCACGCCATCGGCGCCCTGCCGCGCACAGCACACGCGACGGTGACTGTTCGTACGCGCGGTCACCGTGTCCGACCCCTGTCACGTGCCGGGGTTCGCCCCGCGTACCGAACCATGAGCGAAGGAGCGTCGTGTCGATCGACACCGACAGCAAGAAGAGGATCATCGCGGAGTACGGCACCAAGGAAGGTGACACCGGCTCCCCCGAGGTGCAGATCGCGCTGCTCACGCACCGCATCACCGAGCTCACCGAGCACCTCAAGACCCACAAGCACGACCACCACAGCCGTCGTGGTCTGCTGCTGATGGTCGGCCGTCGTCGCGGTCTCCTGAAGTACCTCGCCAAGGAGGACATCACCCGCTACCGCTCGCTGATCGAGCGCCTGGGTCTCCGCCGCTAGGTGAATCGGGAGGGAGTGGCCTCGGCCGCTCCCTCTTTGTTAGTAAGGTGTAACCGGAGTGGCGGTCGATCGCGACCGCCGCACCATGAACCACACCCGTGCCGTTCCCCCGGTCCAACAGGGGTCGGTCCTCGGTAGTGGCCTTCGGGCCCTGTCTGTACGACGGGCCGCGGGCTTCGATCGATGACCGGCCGGCATCACCTCCGGGGCACGACGCGGGAGAGAACGTAGGCGTCGATTCCTCTGGGCATCGCCCGGATGACGACGCGTCCCGACCGTGTATCAGGAGGTCGCCCATGGAGGGCGTTTACTCTGCCGAAGCCGTGATCGACAACGGCAAGTTCGGCTCGCGCACCATCCGCTTCGAGACCGGCCGTCTGGCCCGTCAGGCCGCCGGTTCGTCCACGGTCTACCTGGACGACGAGACCGTCATCCTGTCGGCCACCACCGCCTCGAAGCGCCCCAAGGAGAACCTCGACTTCTTCCCGCTGACGGTGGACGTCGAGGAGCGGATGTACGCCGCCGGACGTATCCCCGGCTCGTTCTTCCGTCGTGAGGGACGTCCCTCCGAGGACGCCATCCTCACCTGCCGTCTCATCGACCGGCCGCTGCGTCCGTCCTTCAAGAAGGGCCTGCGCAACGAGATCCAGATCGTCGAGACGATCCTGGCCCTGCACCCCGAGCACCTGTACGACGTCGTCGCCATCAACGCGGCCTCGATGTCCACGCAGATCGCCGGGCTGCCCTTCTCCGGCCCGATCGGCGGCGTGCGCGTCGCCCTGATCGATGGCCAGTGGGTCGGTTTCCCCACCCACTCCGAGCTGGAGAACGCCACCTTCGACATGGTCGTCGCCGGCCGTGTGATGGAGGACGGTGACGTCGCGATCATGATGGTCGAGGCCGAGTCCACCACCCGCACCCTGAAGCTGGTCGCCGAAGGGGCCGTCGGCCCCAACGAGCAGACCATCGCCGAGGGCCTCGAAGCCGCCAAGCCCTTCATCAAGGTGCTGTGCAAGGCCCAGCAGGCCGTCGCCGACCAGGCCAGCCGTGAGCAGGGCGACTTCCCGATCTTCCTCGACTACGAGGACGACGTCTACGCCGCCGTCGAGGGCGCGGTCCGCGAGGACCTGGCCAAGGCGCTCACCATCGCCGACAAGCAGGAGCGCGAGGGCGAGCTCGACAAGGTCAAGGAATCGGCCGTCGCGAAGCTGGCCGAGACCTTCGAGGGTCGTGAGAAGGAGCTCGGCGCCGCCTTCCGCAGCCTGAGCAAGCAGCTCATGCGCGAGCGCGTGCTGCGCGACCAGGTCCGCATCGACGGTCGTGGCCCCAAGGACATCCGTCAGCTGAGCGCCGAGGTGGGCATCCTGCCGCGCGTGCACGGCTCGGCCCTCTTCGAGCGCGGTGAGACCCAGATCATGGGTGTGACCACGCTGAACATGCTGCGCATGGAACAGACGGTTGACACGCTCAACCCGGACAAGACCAAGCGCTACATGCACAACTACAACTTCCCGCCCTACTCCACCGGTGAGACCGGTCGGGTGGGCTCGCCCAAGCGGCGCGAGATCGGGCACGGCGCCCTGGCCGAGCGGGCCCTGCTGCCGGTTCTGCCCTCCCGCGAGGAGTTCCCGTACGCGATCCGTCAGGTCTCCGAGGCCCTCGGCTCCAACGGTTCCACCTCGATGGGTTCGGTCTGCGCCTCCACCATGTCCCTGATGGCGGCCGGCGTGCCCCTCAAGGAGATGGTGTCGGGCATCGCCATGGGTCTGATCAGTGAGGGCGACCAGTTCGTCACGCTGACCGACATTCTCGGTGCCGAGGACGCCTTCGGCGACATGGACTTCAAGGTCGCCGGTACCCGTGACCTCATCACCGCCCTGCAGCTGGACACCAAGCTCGACGGTATCCCCGCCGAGCAGTTGGCCCTGGCCCTGCAGCAGGCCCGCGGTGCCCGTCTGGCCATCCTGGACGTCATGCAGGAGGCCATCGAGAGCCCGGCGGAGATGAGCCCGAACGCTCCGCGGATCCTCACGGTGAGGGTCCCGGTGGAGAAGATCGGCGAGGTCATCGGCCCGAAGGGCAAGATGATCAACTCGATCCAGGACGACACCGGCGCCGACATCACGATCGAGGACGACGGCACCATCTACATCGGTGCCGTCGACGGCCCCTCCGCCGAGGCGGCCCGGGACACGATCAACCAGATCGCCAACCCGACCATGCCCGAGGTCGGCGACCGCTACCTGGGTACCGTCGTCAAGACGACCGCCTTCGGTGCGTTCGTGTCGCTGCTGCCCGGCAAGGACGGTCTGCTGCACATCTCGCAGATCCGTAAGCTGCACGGTGGCCAGCGGATCGAGAACCTCGACGACGTGATCAGCATCGGCGAGAAGATCCAGGTCGAGATCCGCGAGATCGACGACCGTGGCAAGCTGTCCCTGGTCCCGGTCGAGGTGGTCGAGGCCGAGGCCGCCAAGAACGAGGGTCCCTCCGAGGACTCCGCCCCGGACGACGACAAGTCCGACGAGGACAAGGGCGAGGGCGCCCCGCGTCGTCGCCGTCGTCGTAGCTCGGGCGGGCGTTCCGAGAACACCTGATCGAGTCTCACCCCTCCGCGGGGCGGTCGCGTCTTCGATGATGCGGCCGCCCCGCGGTCGTACGTATGCTCATCCGGACGTTTCGACGCGAAGAAGAAGGTTGCATGAGTTCTGTCCCCACCGCCGCGGAGCAGGAGCCGGGCACGACCGTCACGCTGCTGGAGCCCGATGGCGGTTCCGGTCTGGCGCGTCGGACGGTGTTGCCCGGTGGTCTGCGTGTGGTCACCGAGCACATCCCCGGGGGCCGTTCCGCGGCCTTCGGCATCTCCGCCAGCACCGGGTCCCGTGACGAGGACTCCGCGCACGCGGGTTCGGCGCACTTCCTGGAGCACCTGCTGTTCAAGGGAACCCACACCCGTTCGGCGCTGGAGATCTCCGCGCTGTTGGACGGGGTGGGTGCCGACCACAACGCCTACACCACCAAGGAACACACCTGCTACTACGCGAAGGTGCTCGACCGTGACCTGCCGCTGGCGGTGGACGTGGTCGGGGACATGGTCGCGAACTCGGTGCTGGACGAGGGCGAGGTGGAGACCGAGCGCGGCGTGATCCTCGAAGAGATCGCCATGTACGAGGACGAGCCCTCCGACCTGGTGGACGACGTCTTCGCCGAGCACTTCTTCGGTGACAGCCCGCTGGGTCGTCCCATTCTGGGCACCATCGACACGATCAACGCCCTTCCGCGCGATCGCATCGTCGAGCAGTACCGCGACTCCTACGTGCCCTCCGAGCTCATCGTGACGGCCGCGGGCAGCCTCGACCACGACGCGGTCGTGGAGCAGGTCAGGTCCATCTTCGCCGAGCGTCTGGCCGCGGCCGGGGACGCTCGTCCGTCGAGCCCGCGCGGTGTCGGCGGCCCGGTCCGCACCTACGACGGAACCGTCGTGCAGTCGCGGGAGACCGAACAGGCGCACATCATCCTGGGGTCGGAGGGCATCACCCGTACCGACTCGCGCTGGCACGCGCTGCGCCTGCTCAGCGCCGCGCTGGGCGGCGGCATGTCCTCGCGACTCTTCCAGGAGGTGCGGGAGAAGCGCGGCCTGGCCTACGCCGTGCACGCCTACCACATCGCCTACGCCGACACCGGCGCCTTCCAGCTCTACGCGGGCTGCCTGCCGGAGAAGGCCGACGAGGTCATCGGTGTGTGCCGCGAGGAGCTCGCGAAGGTCGCCGCCGGCGGTATCACGCCGGAGGAGCTGACCCGCGCCAAGGGCCAGATCCAGGGCGCCATGGTGCTCGGCAGTGAGGGCACCAACGCGCGCATGGGCCGCCTGCTCTCCCACGAACTGGTGCAGCCGCGCCACTTCTCCATCGACGAGGACCTGGCCCGGTACGACGCCGTCACCCTGGACGACGTCGCCGCGGTCGCCGCGGAGTTGTTCGACCGCCCGCGCGCCCTCGCGGTCATCGGCCCCTACGAGAAGGACCGGGTCTTCTAAGTAGCGTTCGATGGGGCGGGCCCCGCCGGAGGTGGTCCTCCGACGGGGCCCGCCGCCCGCGTCGCACGTGCGCGGTCCGGTCTCAGCCGCGCCTGCGGCGGGAGACCTTGATCGTCTTGGCCTTGCGCTGGTTGGCCGCCCCGTGCACGACGATCTCCAACAGTCCCTCGCCGTAGCTGGCCTCGATGTCCTCCTCACGGATGCCCTCCGGGAGGCTGATCTCCCGTCGGAACGTGCCCATGAAGCGTTCCGAGGAGTAGTAGACGACGTCCTCCTCGTCTCGCATGCGTTCACCGCTGATGGTGAGGACCCCGTGTTCGAAGGTGACCGCCGCGTCCTCCTCGAACACCCCCGGGACCTCGCAACGGATCACCAGGTCCCGGCCGCGGGCCAGGATGTCGGTGGGCGGGCTCCAAGCGTCGGCGAAGCCGCGTTCGCGTTCCCCGGCCTGGCTGGTCTCGATCGACGACATGGTGTCGGAGATGCGGTTCATCTCCGTGATCATGTCGATGACCCCGTGGAAGGGGTTGTTGAACCTCTTGGGGCTCACGTGGCCTCACCTTCCTCTGGATTGTTCTCGTCACCGCGGTGTTCGGTCCGGCCGTGGTCGCGGTGGCCCACGGGGATGTTCCCGGAGCGTCCTCGTTGTTCGGGTGGGGGCCGATCCTCGGCACGCATCCTCTTGGGTGCCCCCGGTTTGGGTTCCTGGGACAGTGCCTTGAACAGGCCCCACACCATGAAGATCAGGATCACCGCGAACGGCAGACCGGTGACGACCGATGCCGCTTGGAGCGCGTCGAGGGCGCTGGCCCCACCTAGGACCAACAGGATGAGCGTGACCGCACCCTCGCTGATGGCCCAGAAGGCGCGCTGGACCTTGAGCGGTTTGGTGCTGCCTCCGTTGGTGAGCATGTCCACCACCAGCGACCCGGAGTCGGAGGAGGTGATGAAGAAGATCGCCACCACGATGATGAGGAACAGTGACAGGATCACTGCGACGATCGGGCCCAGCGGCAACGCGTCCAGTAGGTGGTAGGCGGCGTCGGACTCGTCGCCGTCCATGAAGCCGCCGTCGCCGAACAACTCGTAGTACATGCCCGAGCCGCCGAACACCCCGAACCACAGGATGGAGACCAGTACCGGTCCGAACAGCGCGCCGAGCACGAACTCACGGATGGTGCGTCCGTAGGAGATACGGGCCAGGAAGACGCCGACGAAGGGCGCCCAGGAGATCCACCATCCCCAGTAGAAGACGCTCCAGGCGGTGGTGAAGTCGGCGGCGGTCTCGTCGGCCATCGGGCTCGGGAAGGACATGCTCCAGGGGATCAGGTTGCCCAGGTATTCGCCCGCCCCGGTGACCATGGTGCTGATGATCCACAGCTTGGGCCCCACGGCGAAGATGATCGCCAGGAGGATGAACGCCAGCCACAGGTTGAGCACCGACAGCCGGCGCATGCCCTTGTCGATCCCGGAGACGACGCTGTACAGGGCGATCCCGGTGATGACCACGATGATGATCGACTGGGTGAGCGAGTTGTTGGCGATGCCGAACACCTCGGACAGACCACTGTTGATCTGTAGGGTGCCCAGACCCAGTGAGGTCGCCAAACCGAAGATGGTCCCGAACACCGCCAGGATGTCCACCAGGTTGCCGGGCCAGCCGAAGGCCTTGTCGCCCAGCAGCGGGTACAGCGCCGATGCGGGGCGTAGCGGCAGGCCCTTGCGGAAGGCGAAGTAGCCCAGGGACAACCCCAACGCGATGTAGATCGCCCACGGGTGGAAGCTCCAGTGGAAGAAGCTGGAGGCGAGCGCGGTGCTGGCTGCGTCGGCCTGGGGCACCGCCTCACCGCCGCCCTCGGGTACGACGGGCGCCAGCGCCGAGTCACGCGGCTCGTGCATGTGGGTGACCGGTTCGGCCACACCCCAAAAGACCAGACCGATACCCATACCGGTGGTGAAGAGCATCGCGAACCAGGCGATGGTGCCGAACTCCGGCCTGGAGTCGTCCGGACCGAGCCGGATGCTCCCGAAACGGCTCAGCATCAGGAAGATCGCCGCGCCCAGGAAGAAGGTCGTGGACAGGACGTAGAACCAGCCCAGCTGTGAGCCGATCCAGTCACGTGCCGTACCCGCGGCGTCCAGGAGGGGATCGGTGAGGGCGATCCCCAGAACCACGAAGACGACGACCACGATCCCGGAGATCGCGAAGACCGGTGGGTTCGTATGTTCTCGGATGTATCTGCGCAGGGTTGAGATGGTTGCTCCTTCCCAGCCCCGTCGGTCGGGGGTCGGGGGTGCCGGTTCCTGCCTCCGGCCATGAATGGGTCCCGTGGGATGGTAGAGGCTTTCTTCCCTAGGAGTAAAGCAACCGTCACAACACGGAGAGTTCCGACAAAGCGGGTGATGTGGTAGTTGCCGGGTTCCAGACAGGAGGGGAGGCAGGGGAGAGGAAGGAGCCGGCGGGGGTGGAGCGGCCGGGAGGGGTCAGCCCGAGCGGCGTGGGGAGCGCTGGGCGATGAGGCCCTCCAGGGTGTCGTTCACCCTGTTCACCCAGCCCACGATCACCTTCAGTTCGTCCACGGAGTAGTCCTCGTGCATGGCGGTCATGGTGTCGCGCATCCCCACGGCGGTGCTCGTGGCCAGCTGTTCGGCCCCCGTCACCAGGCGCACCGCCACCTTGCGCCGGTCCAGTGGATGAGGGGTGCGCTCGACCAGGCCGTGCGCCTCCATCCGGTCGATCACGCCCGTCACCGAACCCGTGGACAGGCACAGGCTGTCCGCGATCTCTCCGGGGGTCATGGAACCGGCCACGCGCAGCAGCGTGTAGCACTGGAAGTCGGTGGGGTTCATGCCCGAGCGTTCCGACATCCGGTGCAGCAACCGCACCAGCTGTACCGCCAGCTGTTGGCCATCGGTCTGTAGGGACGAGTACAGGTCCGCGCGGGGATCGGCCGTTTCCGTCATGGGCGCCTCCACCTCGGTGGCCTCGGACCCCTCGGGCCCGGTGAAGCGGATTCTGGGCGCGGTGTTCATCCATCTCCCAGCGTCACGATGATCGGGCCTTCCGGTCACTGCCATCGAGTTTACGGGGGCTCGAAGTGTTGGGTGGCCCAGAGTCTATGCGATGTGTAATAGTTCGTTTTATGAGAATCACTTAAAACGAGACAAAGCGTCCAAGTGGCCTTCCCAGAGGAGAGTGTCATCGTCGACTTCAAGACGGAAGCACCACGAACGGAGTGGCGACCACCGCCGATGGACTTGGGCGGGGTCCGCGCGGCCGTCGGCGACCTCCTGCACCGACACCTGGAGCCGCGAGTCCGGGAGGTGGGCCTCCTCGATCCGGACTGCGCCCGTGATCTGGCCGACCGAATCGTCTCCTTCACCCTGGGCGGCAAACGACTCAGGTCCACACTGGCCTGGTGGGGCTGGCTCGCCGGTGGTGGTCCGTCCCATGGGCCCCGGGCACGCGCGGCGCTGTCCGCGGCCTCCGCTCTGGAGTTGCTCCAGACCTTCGCCCTGATCCACGACGACGTGATGGACTCCGCCCCCACCAGGCGGGGAGACCCCTCCCAGCACGCCGTCCACACCGCCGACCACCGATCACGGTCCTACCGGGGCGAACCGGCGCGTTACGGCGAGTCCATGGCGATCCTCACCGGAGACCTCGCCCTGGTCTGGGCCGACGACCTGCTCCACGAGTCCATCGACGACCTCCCCACAAGGAGCGAGGCCCATCGGGTGTGGCGCGACATGCGCACCGAGGTGATGGTCGGTCAGTACCTCGACCTGCGTTCCCAAGCGCGCGCGGAACGTTCGGTGGGCGTCGCCCTGCGGACCGACCGACTCAAGACCGCCTCCTACACCGTCGAGCGTCCCCTGCACCTGGGCGCCGTCATGGCGGGAGCCCCGTCCACGACCAGGTCGGCGCTGCGCGACTACGGCGCCGACGTGGGCGTGGCCTTCCAACTCCGCGACGACCTCATGGACATCTACGGTGATCCGTCCCGAACCGGGAAGGCGCCGGGGGAGGACCTCGAACAGGGCACGAACACCATGCTCCTCGCGACCGGCGTCGACCTGGCGCGGGAACACGGCGACAGTGCCGCTCTGGAGCTGCTGGAACGCGTCGGCGCCGGCCCGGTGGACACGGTAGAGGTCGCACACGTCCTCGACCGTCTGGGCGCACGCGACCTGGTACGACGACGCTGCCGTGCCCTGGCCGACCGGGGCGTGGGCCACATCGCCCACCTCGACCTCGACCCGGCCGTGCGCGAAGGCCTGACCGGCTTCGCCGACACCGCGGCGCGTACTTGAGCCCGAACCCGAACACGCTCATAGGTGGAACCCGTGAACCCTGACGCGACTCCGACCCGGCCTTCGGGCCCTGCGCGAACCGGCCGCGCCCCCGTGGTCGTCGTGGGCGCCGGCCTGTCCGGCCTTTCATGCGCCCTGCACCTGCTGGGCGCCGGTCGCGACGTGGTGATCGTCGAACGTGAGGAGTACCCGGGCGGACGCGCGGGCCGCCTCGACATGGACGGCTTCCGGGTGGACACCGGACCCACCGTCCTGACCATGCCCGAACTCCTCGACGAGGCCTTCGCCGCGGTCGGGGAGGGCCTGCGCGACCGTCTCGACCTCATGCCGCTGGCACCCGCCTACCGGGCGAACTTCGCCGACGGCACCACCATCGACGTGCACACCGACCGCCGTCGCATGACCACCGAGGTGGCCCGGGTCGCCGGAACCCGCGAAGCCGTGGGCTACCTGCGCCTGCGCGAGTGGCTCACCCGCCTCTACGAGGTGGAGATGCGCTCGTTCATCGACGCCGACTTCGATTCGCCCCTGGACCTGCTCGGCCCCGACCTGGTCCGGCTGGCCGCCCTGGGCGGTTTCGGCCGTCTGGCGCCCGCGGTCGGCAGGCACATCAAGGACGAGCGCCTGCGCCGCGTCTTCTCGTTCCAGTCCCTCTACGCGGGGGTGGCACCCGAACGCGCCCTGGCCGCCTACGCCGTCATCGCCTACATGGACACCATCGCGGGCGTCCACTTCCCGCGAGGTGGGATGCGTGCGATCGGTGAGGCCATGGCGGGGGCGGCGGCCAAGGCCGGGGCGCGTCTGCGCTACGGGGAGTCCGTGACACGCCTGGAACGATCGAGGGATCGGGTCACCGCGGTGGTGACCGACCAGGGCGAACGCGTGGCCTGCGACCAGGTCGTGCTGACCGTGGACCTGCCCACCGCCCACCGTCTCCTGGGACGCCGGCCCCAACGCCTGGTCCCGCACCGCTTCTCGCCCTCGGCGGTCGTGCTCCATCTGGGCACCGACCGCACGTGGGAGCACCTGTCCCACCACACCATCTCGTTCGGCCACCAGTGGGAACGCACCTTCACCGAGATCATCGACCGAGGCCGCACGATGAGCGATCCCTCGCTGCTGGTCACCCAACCCACGCTCACCGACCCCTCCCTGGCCCCGGACGGCCACCACCTGCTCTACGTCCTGGCGCCCGCACCCAACCTCGACGCGGGCGACATCGATTGGGACCGGGAGGGTCCGCGTTACCGGGACGAACTCATCGGAACCCTCGAAGAACGCGGGCTGACCGGTCTCGACGCCTCGATCCGAGCCGAGCGGATGGTCACCCCCGCCGACTGGGCCCGCCAGGGCATGGCTCGCGGCACCCCGTTCTCCCTGGCGCACACCTTCGCCCAGACCGGCCCGTTCCGGCCCCGCAACGTCCTGGCCGGCACCACCAACGCCGTCCTCGCCGGTTGCGGCACCACCCCGGGCGTGGGGCTGCCCACGGTGCTGATCTCGGGAAAACTGGCGGCCGCGCGAGTGCTGGCCGCGTCGACACGACGGGGGCGACGATGAACAGGGCCATCGCCGAACTGAACGCGGCCGGGATCACCTCGCGACGTCTGCGCGACGGCTACCTGCGCTGCCGCGACCTGCACGCCCACCATGGCCGCACCTACTACACGGCCACCCGGGTGCTGCCACCCGAACGCCGCCCCGGCATCCACGCGCTCTACGGGTTCGCCCGCTGGGTGGACGACATCGTCGACGAACCCGAGCCCGGGACCACCGTCGAGGACCGACGTTCACGTCTGGACCGCGTCGACGCCGACCTGGCCCTGGGCCTGGCGGGATCCGAACCGGACGAACCGGTGCTGCGCGCCCTGGCGCACACCGTGGACCGCTACGAACTGCCCGCCGAGCACTTCACCGCCTTCATGTCCTCCATGCGCATGGACCTGGAGACGACCGAATACCGCGACCTCGACCACCTGCGCGAGTACATGTACGGCTCGGCCGCGGTGATCGGACTCCAGGTCCTGCCGGTGCTGGGCACGGTCACGCCCCGGAGCGAGGCCGCACCGCACGCCGCCGCCCTGGGCGAGGCCTTCCAACTCACCAACTTCCTGCGTGACGTGGCCGAGGACCTCGGGCGCGGACGGGTGTACCTGCCCACCGACGTCCTCGCCGCGCACCGGGTCGATCGCGCCCTTCTCGAGCACTGCGCCCGGGCGCGAACCCCGGACCCGCGGGTGTGCCGGGCCATCGCCGAACTGGTGGAGGTCAACCAGGACCTCTATCGCCTGGCCGAACCCGGGGTGGCGATGCTCGAACCCGTCGCCCGTCCGTGTGTCGCCACCGCCTTCCGGCTCTATCGCGCCATCCTGGACGAGATCGGTGCGGCGGACTTCGACGTGTGGAGTGTCCGCCACCGGGTGTCCGACACGCGCAAGATGGCGTCGGCCCTGCCCGCCCTGGCCCGCTCACTGTGGGCGAGGGCCGTCCCCTGAGGAGATCGCAGATGACGCTGCCCGACCCCGAACCTCGGCGGATCCCACTGCGCCGTATGCCCAAGGGCACCTGGTCCCGTCAGGAACCGACCTGGCGGGAGGCGTCCCCGGGGGTGATCGGGTCCGCGCTCAAACGCGCCCTGGCCCGCCCGTCCGGCAACTGGTACGTACTGGCCGCCTCCGAGGAGGTGCGCCGTGACCGCCCCTTCGGTCGGATGGTGGCCGGCACCGAACTGGTGGCCTGGCGTACCGCGGACGGGTCCGTGCACGCCGGTCCGGGAGCCTGCCCGCACCTGGGCGCGCCCCTGTGCCGGGGCGCGGTGGACCGGGGGCGTCTGGTGTGCCGCTGGCATGGCCTGTCCCTGGGCTCCGAGGGCTTCCCCGGCTGGAGCCCCCACCCCGCCCACGACGACGGAGTGCTGGTGTGGGTACGACTGGACCAGGTGGGCGGTGAGGAACCGCTGAAGGCACCCGTGGTGCCCGAACGTCCCGATCCCGCTCGCGGCATCGCCGCGGTGGAGAGCATGGCGGGCCGGTGCGAACCCGAGGACGTGGTCGCCAACCGGCTCGACCCCTGGCACGGCTCCTGGTTCCACCCCTACTCCTTCGTGGGGTTGCGGGTCACCGAGACATCGAGCGGTCCCGACCCCGACCCCGACCGGATGGTGGTGGACGTGGGCTTCAAGGTGGCCGGTCGGTGGGGTGTGCCCGTGCGCGCGGAGTTCGTCTGCCCGGAACCGCGCACGGTGGTCATGCGCATCATCGAGGGCGAGGGGGAGGGCAGTGTGGTGGAGACCCACGCCACGCCGCTGGGCGTGGACGAACGAGGGGTACCGCGCACCGCCGTCATCGAGGCGACGGTCGCGTCCTCCGACCGCACCGGATTCGCGTTCGCGCGCAGGCTCGCCGGTGCGGTCCGGCCGGTGATGCGCATGGCCGCCCGCCGCCTGTGGCGCGACGACCTCGCCTACGCCGAACGCCGCTACCTGCTGCGCGCCTCCGGGCGGTGGCCCGGCTGACGTAGGGACCGGGCCAGGGCACGCAGCGGCGCGAACCGGCCCCGCCGGGGCACACTCCACACGGTGTGTCCCCGCAGCCCCCACCGGGCGAGCAAGGCGTTGGCGGCCAGTACGCCACTGGTGGCCGCGCGTTCCATCAACGCCACCGGAAGATCCACCCGTACGTGGTCCCCGGCCACCACCAGCCACGGATCGGGGGTGGTCACCGCGCAGCGTTGGCCGTGGCCGCCCGGTGGGAAGAGGGGACAATCCTGACGCAGTTCGTGTCGGGCGTCCACCACCCCCGCCTCGCGAAGCTCGGGATAGACCGCCAGGGCCTGTTTCCACAGCGACACCCGCTCGGCCGTCGGATCACATCCCTGCGGCAGCGCGTAGGCGTGCAGTTCCACGACCGAACCACCGGTGCGCCGTGCCCACTCGGCCGCCTGGTCCTCGTAGCGCTCCAACACGCTGACGTTGTCCAGGGTGGGGTGACCGGCGGTGCCCAGGAACGCCTGTCGATGCGCGCGCACCGGCCGGTCCAACCAGTAGCGGGAGACCAGGAACGGCGGTGCCGAGGGCAGCGCCGCCACCCGCCTCCGCCAGCTCCCGTCGCCGAGCTCCGGTGATCGGGCCACCACCTCGCGCAGGCCGCCCGGGTCGGTGGCCAGCACCACCCCGTCGAAGCGCTCGCTCCGCCCACCGGCCTGGTCGGTCCAGGTCACCGTGGCCCCGGCCGGGGCCACGGGGGCGACCCCCTCCACCCGAGCCCCGTAGCGGAAGACCACCCCGTCCGCGCACAGACGTTCGGCGAGAGGGTTCCACAACGCCTGCGGGAAGGGGGCGCGCGGCACGTCGAACACCAGCCCCTCGGAGGAACCGAGGAAGTAGATGTGGAACATCACCGCCATCTCCGCCGCCGACAGGTGTTCGGGCGGGGCGAAGAAGCTGCGGCTGAAGACCTCGAAGGCCAGGTGGCGGGCGGTACGGGGGAAGCGGGTCACCTCCAACAGGTCACGGGCGCTCAAGTGGTCCAGGCGTTCGTACACACCCGGTACGTCCACGTCCAGTAGTTGCAGGGCGGCGGGCACGTTCACCCCGGCCAACTCCCGGACCGGGAAGCTGCGGCTGGTCGCGGCCAGCACGGCCGCGTTCCAGGGCGGTGTGCTCGGAAGCCCGGAGAAACGGTCGGCCGCACCCGAGGCGTGCACCAACGGGTAGTCCGTCAACGGCACCAGGGCGGAGAGTTCGGGGTCGCCGTGACGTAGCAGTGCGCGCAGGTTGTAGTACTGCCGGAAGAAGGCGTGGAAGCCGCGGCTCATCGTCGCCGTGGAGCCGTCGGCCAGGGTGGTGTCCCAGCCGCGAAGCCGCCCGCCCAGACTTTCCTCGCGTTCGAGGACCGTCACCTCGATCCCGCGTTCGACCAGGGCACGGGCGGTGGCGAGTCCGGCGATGCCACCGCCCACCACCGCCACACGGGGAGTGTGCTCCGGGCGTGGACCCACGGGTTCGGGCGCCGGGAGCGCCTCGGCCGCGGAGTCGTGGACGTCGCCGCTCACCAGACGCCTCCCGGGCGGGAACCGACGAAGGTGTGCGTGATCCCGTATTGCCATCCCGGCAACGGCGCACTGGCCACCGACTCCAGTCCGGTGGCCCGCATGCGCGCGAGCAACTCCCGCCTGCCGTCGAACTCCAGCACACTGCGCCACAGGTAACGGAACAGGTCGGACCGCCCGGCCAGCGCCCTACCGGAGGGGATGATGATCCCCCAGCACACCGCCGTCCACACCGCCCGCGCGGACGGTGAATCGGCCACCGAGTACTCGTGCAGGGCCAACCGCCCTCCCGGGCGCAGTACCTGGAAGACCGACCGGAGGAGCGTCTCGGGGTCGGGCACGTTTCTGATCAGGTAGGCGCCGAACACCGCGTCCGCCGGCCCGCCCACCCACTCGTGCACCCGGGCGGGGGACAGTTCCTCGGCCCGGGCCCGGTGGAAGACGACGTCGCCGTCCCAGGTCTTGGCCCGTGCGGCGTCGAGCATGCCCTGGGAGGCGTCCACCCCCACGATCCGGGCCTTGGGCGCGGCGTCGAGCAACGCCGCCGTGGAGGCGCCGGTTCCGCAGCCCAGATCCAGCAGACGCATTCCCTCGCCCTGGTCCGGTAGCCGCAGCCGCCGCACCGACGCGCGCAGATCCCGGTGGTAACCCGGGTTGGCGCCGACCAGCCGGTCATAGGCGCCCGCCGCGTGATCGAACTCGTCGGTGACCGCTCCGGTCTTCATCCGGCCCGTCGTGGTGGTCATGGTGCTCCCACGTGTGATCGTCGATGTTCTCGCGTTCTCCCGAGGGCCCCGGCAAGCTGGGACCATGACCGACTACGACGTGGTGATCATCGGCGGGGGAGCCGCGGGGCTCACCCTCTCCCACCGCATGGGCATGGTCAACGAACGACGCGGGCGCCCCCTGCGCACGGCTCTGCTGGAGCCTCCCGTGGGAGAGCACACACCGCCCCCGCGCACCTGGTGCTTCTGGGAACCGGCCGGAGGGCCTTGGGACGACCTGTTGACGGCGCGGTGGCGCGACCTGACCGTGGTGGGGGCCGGTGGTACCGAGTACCGTTCCCCGGCCGATCCCTACGTGTACAAGATGCTGCGCTCGGCCGACATGGCGGCCCACGTCCGTGACCACGCCGACGAGCACCTCCGGACGCGGGCGCTGTACGTGACGGGGCTGGTCGACGGGCCCGAGCACGCCACGGTCCACGCCACCGAACCCGACGGCACCGAGGTGGCCCTGACGGCCCGTTGGGTCTTCGACTCCCGTCCCCCGGCCCTGCCCCCGGGTGGACGCACCACCCTGCTCCAGCACTTTCGGGGCTGGTTCGTGCACCTGCCACGCGAGAGCCTCGATCCGGGGTCGGCCATCCTCATGGACCTGCGCCCGGAGCAACCCCGTACCGGCGTCGCCTTCGGTTACGTGTTGCCGCTGTCCTCGCGCGAGGCGCTGGTGGAGTACACCGAGTTCGGCCGCACCGCCCTGACCACAGCGGAGTACGAGAGGGCCCTCACCGACTACTGCGCCCGGGCAGGACTGGGGGAGTTCGAGGTCACCGCCACGGAACAGGGTGTCATCCCGATGACCGACGCCCCCTTCCCGACCCGGACCGGACGGCGTCTGTTCCGCATCGGCACCGCGGGTGGCGCGACCCGTCCCTCCACCGGCTACACGTTCAGCGGAGTGGCCCGACAGACCGCGGCGGTGGCCCGGGCCCTGGCCGCCGACCGGACGCCGGTGCCCCCGGTCCCGCATCGTTCCCGCCACCTGACCATGGACGCCATCATGCTCGCGGCGTTGGACGGCGGACGGGTGGCGGGCGCCGACTTCTTCGAGCGCCTCTTCGCCGGCAACCGACTCGGCGACGTGCTGGCCTTCCTGGACGGAGCCTCCCGCCTGCCGACGGAGCTCCGTATGGGGCTGACCACCCCGGTGGCGGCCATGTCCCGGACCACCCTCGACCACCTGTGGCACACCCTGCGCACTCGTGTCGGCGGGGCCGGGTGGGTCACCGGAGGGGCCAACGGGTGATCGCGCCGCTGTGACCTGCGATTACTCGTGAGGGGCGAGTGTGCTTCCGTCCGGTTGGGAGGGATGCGTTCGGGGAATCCTGGGGTCACGCGACGGCGGAAACGGGACGGACCACCCGGGCCTTCCGGGGTCGTACCTCCCGAGTCCGGGGCCGGCCCGCTCCGGCCGAATCGAAAGGGGCGGCGACATGCGACTGCACACCGAACGACGGGCGGATCGGCGGCTCGATCTCGTCTACCGGATCGGTGCCGGGCTCACCGGTCTGGTCCTGATCGGGTTCGGTATCGCGGGGCTGATGATCAGACTTCCGCTGTTCGATACCCAGGGCGAGGTGATCGCCGGACTGTCCACCAACGGGGCGCTGAGCTTCATCTCGATCGCCATCGGCTCGTTGCTGGTGGGCGCGATGGTGTTGGGCGGAACCTTCGCCTCCACCGTGTGCGTCGTGGTCGGTGTCGCGTTCGTCGCGAGCGGCCTCGTCAACCTCTTCCTGATGAGCACCGACTTCAACATCCTGGCCTTCTCGATGCCCAACGTCATCTTCAGCTTCGTGGTGGGTCTGCTGGTGATGACCTTCGGCATGTACGGCCGGTTCAGTGGCGGCCTGGACGAGGACAACCCCTTCCATCGGCATCGGGAGGCCCGTCACGGGGACCGGGAGGCCCGGCGTCGGGACCGGGAGACACACGACCAGAGACGGGTGCCGGCTCCGCGAGCCGAGGACGAGGGCGCGTCGGCCCGAGATGAGGACGGTGCGCCGCGTGCCAGGGAGGGCGACGACCTCGTTTACCGGGCCGGACACGAGGCCGGACGCCAGGGCGGGCCCGACGGCGCGAGCGCGCTGAAGTCACCCGGTCGCCACCGCCGTAGCCGGCCCGACGAATGAGCACCGTGGTCGAGAGGCGGCGTCTGGCACTGGTCACCGGCGCCAGCGGGTACATCGGTGGCCGACTGGTCCCCGAACTGCTGGAGGCCGGATACCGGGTGCGCTGCCTGGCTCGAAGCCCGGAGAAACTCCGTGACCACCCCTGGCGGGAACGGGTCGAGGTGGCGCGCGGCGACGTGGTCTCGGGGGAGGGGCTCGACGAGGCCCTGAACGGAGTCGACGTCGCCTACTACCTGGTGCACTCCATGGGCAAGGGAGGCGACTTCGAGAGCGTCGACGCGCAGGGGGCCCGCGTCTTCGCCCGTGCGGCGGGAGAGGCGGGTGTCGGCCGGGTGGTCTACCTGGGCGGACTCGCCCCACGAGGACAGGAGTTGTCCGCGCACATGGCCTCGCGCAAGGAGGTCGCCGACCTCCTTCGGGCCGGGCCGGTGCCCACCGTGGTGTTGCGCGCCGCGGTGATCCTCGGTTCGGGGTCGGCCTCCTTCGAGATGCTGCGGCACCTCACCGAGCGGTTGCCTGTCATGACCACGCCTCGGTGGGTGCGCAGCCGGGTGCAGCCGATCGCCGTCCGCGACGTGCTGCGACTGTTGGTTCTGGCCGACACGCTGCCGGCCGGCACCGATCGGGCCTTCGACATCGGTGGACCCGAGGTGCTCGACTACGTGGAGATGATCGAGCGTTTCGCCGCCGAGGCGGGTCTGGCCCGTCGGCTGATCCTTCCGGTGCCGGTCCTGTCGCCCGGGCTTTCGAGTCTGTGGGTGGGTCTGGTCACGCCGGTTCCACCCGCTGTGGCGCGTCCCCTGGTGGAGTCGCTACGCCATGACGCGGTGGTCGAACGGGACGAACTGTCCGACCTGGTGGACGACCACGAACGGATCGGGTTCGATCGGGCGGTGGCGTTGGCCTTGCGCAGGATCGACGAGGACAGGGTGGACACCCGCTGGTCGTCGGCGGCCTGGCCCAGCGCCCCCTCGGACCCGCTGCCCACCGATCCCGACTGGTCCGGGGGCAGCCTGTACATCGATCGCCGAGCCCGGGTCGTGGACGCTTCGGCCCAGGACGTGTGGCGGGTGATCGAGGGGATCGGTGGGGACCGGGGTTGGTACTCGTGGCCGTTCGCCTGGGCGGCCCGAGGATGGATCGACCTGGCCGTGGGAGGGGTGGGGCCGCGTCGCGGTCGCCGGGATCCTCGACGTCTGCGGGTGGGGGACTCACTGGACTTCTGGCGCGTGGAGGAGATCGTCCCCGGCGCGTTGCTGCGGTTGCGTGCGGAGATGCGGTTGCCCGGTCCGGCCTGGTTGGAACTGGGTGTGGCCCGGGTGCGGGGGAGAACGGTGTATCACCAACGGGCCGTCTTCCATCCCCGTGGGCTGACGGGACACCTGTACTGGCGGGCGGTGCAGCCTTTCCACGGGGTGGTGTTCGGATCGATGGCCGCCAACATCGCGGCCCGGGCCGAACGCGACTCCGCGAAGTAGGCGAGGAGCCCACGGTGAAGAGCATTGGTCAGGGTGCGGTAGCGTAATGCCAGAATTTGCTAGTAATCCAAGAAGCTCTGTTTTCTAGTCAAGCTTCTCGATCGTGGAAGGACATCCGACCGTGAGTACACGACCGGAACAGTCGCCTCGGCGGTCACGTCGGTGGGTGGGGGCGGCCCTTCTGGTCGCCCTGGTGTGGATTCTCGGAGCGGGGCCGCTCGGGGCCTTCCTCGGCAAACTCGGCGAGGTCCAGACCAACGACCCCGCCGCCTTCCTTCCGGCCGGTGCCGAATCCACCGAGGCCGACCGGCTCGCCGAGGACTTCGACCGCTCCGAGACCGTCCCGGCCATCGTCGTCATCTCCGGTGATGACGACCTCGACGACGCCGAACTCGCCGACGCCACGGCCCTGGCCGAACGGATCGGTGAGGAGCCCTGGGTCTCCGGCGAGGTCATCGGACCCGTCCCCGGCACGGAGGACGCCTCCGTCGCCCAACTCGTCGTCCTCGTCGACAACACCTACGACACCCGCGACACGGTGGACGAGCTGCGCGCGCTGATCGCCGACGAGCCCGTCGACGGACTCACCGTCCAGGTCACCGGGCCGGCCGGATACGCCGCCGACCTCGTCGCGGCCTTCGGCGGTATCGACTCCACCCTGCTGCTGGTCGCGGTCGCCGCCGTATTGGTCATCCTCATCGCGGTCTACCGCTCACCGCTGTTGCCGATCCTGGTCATCGTCGCCTCCCTGCTCGCCCTCGGACTGTCCGGCGCGCTGGTCTACCTGGCCGCCGACATCGGACTGGTCACCCTCAACGGCCAGAGCCAGGGCATCCTGTTCATCCTGGTGGTGGGCGCCTGTACCGACTACGCGCTGTTGCTCGTGGCCCGCTACCGGGAGGAGCTCGCCACCACCGATCGGGTTCCCACGGCCGTGCTCGCCGCCATCCGCGGCGTCACCGGCCCCGTCCTGGCCTCCGGTGGCACCGTCATCCTCGGCCTGCTCTGCCTGCTGGCCGCCGACCTCAACTCCACCAGCAGTCTCGGACCCGTCGTCGCCATCGGCATCGTCGCCGCGATGCTCTCCGCGATGACCTTCCTGCCCGCCGCCCTGGCACTGTGCGGACGCGCCGCCTTCTGGCCCACCGCCCCGCACCGGGTGAACCAGGAGGGGCAGAGCATCGACCGGGTCCTGGAACAGCACCCGTTCTGGGGACGGCTCGCCCGAGGCGTGGCGGGACGCCCGCGTACCTTCTGGCTCGCGACCACCGGCCTGCTGCTCGCCGCCGCGGTGTTCGCGCCCCAGTTCACCGCCGAGGGGACCGGCCAGGCCGACGTGTTCCGCACCGAGGTCGAGGCGGTCGAAGGGCAGCACGCCCTCGACCGCGGCTTCGGCCCCGACTTCAGCGCCGCGCCCACCACGGTGATCGCCGACGCCGATCACCTGGAGGAGGTCGTGGCCGCCGCCGAGGACACCCCGGGTGTGGAAAGCGCCACGGCGGTGACCGAACCGGGTCCGCCCGGGGTGGCGGCCCCCGTCCTGGTGGAGAACGGGCGGGTGCTGATCGAGGTCGAACTGGCGGTGGCCTCCGAGACCACCGCCGCCCTCGACGAGGTCGGGGAGCTGCGGGAGAACGTGCGCGAGGTGCCGGGCGCCGAGGCCGTGGTCGGCGGGGTGGACGCCACCGCCCTCGACACCCGCGAGACCGCCCAGCGCGACTTCGTGGTCGTGGTCCCCTTGGTGTTGGTCGTGGTGTTCCTGGTACTGATCCCGCTGCTGCGCTCCCTGGTGGCGCCGCTGCTGCTGATGGCGGTCAACGTGCTCTCGTTCGCCACCGCGCTCGGTGTGGGCACCCTGGTGTTCGACCACGTCCTGAAGCTGCCCGGGGCCGACCCTGTGGTGCCGCTGTTCGCGTTCGTGTTCCTGGTCGCGCTCGGCATCGACTACAGCATCTTCCTGATGTCGCGGGCTCGGGAGGAGACGCTCCGCCACGGACACCGGGAGGGCGTCCTGCGGGCCCTCACCGTCACCGGCGGGGTGATCACCTCCGCCGGCGTGGTGCTGGCGGCGACCTTCGCGGCGCTCGCGGTCATCCCGTTGCTGTTCCTGTTGCAGCTGGCGTTCCTGGTCGCCTTCGGCGTGCTGGTCGACGCCCTGCTCGTGCGCTCCGTGCTCATCCCGGCGCTCTCCCTGGACGTGGGACCGCGCCTGTGGTGGCCCGGCCGCGCCGGACGCGGACCCGCCACCGAGGACGCCGAGTCCGGCGAGAACGTCGGTTAGAGGGGGTCACCCGCCAGTTCTCGGTAGGCGTGGGCGAGTCTGCCCAGCAGCCCGGGGCGGGGCAGGTGCACACCGTCCAACGCCGCCACGGGACGCACCCCCGTGGTGGCGTTGGTGATGAACGCCCCCGCCACCCGGGTGGCCGCGACCGCCGCCAATGGTCGGGTGGAGACCGGGATGCCCAGGGTCTGGGCGGCCCGACTCACCAACTCCATGGTCACCCCGGGCAGACAGGGGGCCTGTGGCCACACCAGCCCGGACCCGTCCAGGAACCCGATGTTCCAGGTCGGCCCCTCCGAGATCCGACCGTCGATCCCGACGAAGAGCGCGTCGTCGAACCCGTCCACCTGCGCGGCGCGACGCTGCCGGATCGACCCGAACAGCGAGGTGCTCTTCACCGTCGGGCTGTCCCGGGAGAAGGACCGGATGCCCAGCCGCACCGGTTCGGGTTCGGAGGTCGGCGCGGGCCGGGTGGTGACGAGGACCTGGGGCAGTGAACGATCCGCCGGCCGGGCCAGGTCCAGGGCCGGATCGAACACGGTGACCCGCACGATCGAGGGAGAGGGGCGGGCGCGCGCCGCGCGCCGGGCGAGCTCGCGCACGCGCGCGATGTCGAGGTCGGTACCGAAGAGGGTCTCGCAGTCGCGGCTCAACCGTTCGGTGTGCAGCCGCAGACCGCGTACGCGCAGATCCGTGACCAGCATGGTCGTGAAGTGTCCGTAACCCTGGAGGGCCAGACCGGAGAGTTCCCCCGTGCTGACGGGACGTCCGTTCAGTTCCATCACGCGGCCCATTCTGACACTTCGGAACCCGCTGGGAGGGGAGTCGGCCGGCTCAGTCCCGGGCGGCCCGTTCCATCTCGGTGAAGGCCGTGGTCAGCTGTTCCTCCGAGGTGGCCAGGTACTCCGACAGTTCCTCGGCGGCGGCCTCCGTGTCCCCGGCCGTCAACGCCAGGTGGATCCGCCGGTTCCAGGGCAGGTAGGGGTCGTGGAACTCACGGGGCGCGGCCATCACGTGGAAGACCAGCCGCGTCTCGGCCAGGACCTGGCGCATGAACTCGTCGACCCGGGCGCTCTGGGCCAGTGCCCCCAGCGCCTCGTGGAAGTGCATGTTGGCGCTGCCCATACGCCACCAGTCGGACTCGGCGCGTGCCTGCTCGCCCGCTTCGACGGCCGCGCCGACCGACCTGATCAGGGGTTCCGGTGCGTGCGCGGCCCCGCGCACGGCGGGCAGTTCCAGGGCACGACGGGCGTTGAACAGGTCCCGCACGTCCTCGCCGGTGGGGTGGGCCACGAACACGCCCCGATGCATGCGGTGCACCAGCAGACGCTCCCGGCTCAGCAATCGGAACGCCTCGCGCAACGTGTTCCGGGAGACCTGGTACTTGCGACTGAGCTTCTCCTCGGACAGGCGTACGCCGGGTGCCAGCTCACCGTCGATGACGAAGGCGCGGAGCATGTCGGCGACGCGTTCGGCCTGGCTGGTGGCGCGCACCATCGCGGGTGTGGGCAGCCGGTCGATGTGGTCGTCGGTCGCCGTCACAGGTTGCCCCCCGCTGTTCGTCCACGCCCGGTGGGGCGCGGTGGTGCCACCAATGTTACGTAGCGGAGTCGAGGAGTTTTTACCGGAGCGCCCCTTATCAGCGGGTCGACGATTGCAGTATTGTTCAACAATCCAACGATGAGGTTGGCCACATCCCAGCTCCTTCAGCCACACTCGGAGAGTCACCCATGAGCGACCAGCCCTCGACGCCACCACCCGTTCCGGTGCGTCCCCGCTTCGGTCGCGTGGCGCTGAGCAGCAGCCTGCTCGGTGCCATGTTCCTGATGGCCACCAGCGCCATCGGCCCCGGCTTCATCACCCAGACGACCACCTTCACCGCGCAGCTCGGCGCCGCCTTCGCCTTCGCGATCCTGATTTCGATCCTCGTGGACATCGCCGTCCAGCTGAACGTCTGGCGGGTCATCGGCGTCTCGAACATGCGGGCACAGGACCTGGCCAACAAGGTCCTGCCGGGCGCCGGTTACCTGCTCGCCGTCCTCATCGTCTTCGGCGGTCTGGTCTTCAACGTCGGGAACATCGCCGGCACCGGGCTCGGCCTCGACGCCATGATCGGACTCGACCCCCGCATCGGCGCGGTCGTCTCCGCCGCCATCGGTGTCGTCATCCTGGCCAGCAACAAGCTCGGTCTGGCCCTGGACCGCGTCCTGGTGGTCCTCGGTGTGCTGATGATCGGCCTCACCCTGTACGTGGCCCTCATCTCCGGCCCGCCGGTCGGCGAGGCCCTGCGCCAGTCCGTCATGCCCGAGGCCGCCAGCGGCGACCTCTTCCTCGCCACCATCACCATCATCGGCGGCACCGTCGGCGGCTACATCACCTACGCGGGCGCGCACCGCCTCATCGAGCGGGGCAAGGGCGGCCGGGAGAACATCGCCGCCATCACCCAGACCTCCGTCACCGGCATCATCGTCACCGGAATCATGCGCGTCGTCCTGTTCCTCGCGATCCTGGGCGTCGTCGCCGGCGGGGCCGACATCATGCAGGCCGCCAACCCCTCCGCGGAGGCCTTCTACCAGGCGGCCGGCGAAGTGGGCATGCGCCTGTTCGGCATGATCATGTGGGCGGCCGCGGTCAGCTCCGTCATCGGTGCCTCCTACACCTCCATCTCCTTCGTCACGACGTTCTCGCCGTGGCTGGAGCGTCACAAGGGCAAGCTGGTCACCGCCTTCATCGGTGTCTCGCTGGTGATCTTCCTGGTCTCCGGCCAGGCCCCGAACACGCTGCTGGTCCTCGCCGGCGCCCTCAACGGCGTCATCCTGCCGGTCGGCCTCGGCCTGCTGCTGTGGGTGGCCTGGCGCCGCTCGGCGACCCTGCTCGACGGCTACCGCTACCCGCGTTGGCTGCTGATCGTCGGCGTGCTCGCCTGGGCCCTCACCGTCTACATGGCGGTGAACTCCCTGGGCGGCATCGCCGCGCTCTGGCAGTAGGACCACCCCGAACCGAGCAACAGGAACCGAAGGAGTACCGCTTTGCGCATCGACCTCAACTCCGACCTCGGCGAGAGCTTCGGTCGCTGGGAACTCGGTGACGACAAGACCCTGCTGTCCATCGTCACCAGCGCCAACGTGGCCTGTGGTTTCCACGCCGGCGACCCCTCCACCCTGCGCCGCACCACCGCCGAGGCGGCGGCCCGCGGAGTGGCCATCGGCGGCCACGTCGCCTACCGCGACCTCGCCGGATTCGGCCGCCGCTTCATGGAGGTTCCACCCGCCGA
Organism: Nocardiopsis sp. NPDC006832; assembly: GCF_040635885.1. Classification (NCBI taxonomy): domain Bacteria; kingdom Bacillati; phylum Actinomycetota; class Actinomycetes; order Streptosporangiales; family Nocardiopsidaceae; genus Nocardiopsis; species Nocardiopsis sp. NPDC006832. The sequence goes on from NZ_JBEYLC010000029.1 coordinate 63,080, forward strand.
ACTCACCGACGAGGTGCTCTACCAGCTCGGCGCCCTGTCGGTCTTCGCCCGCCTGGGCGGGCAGAGCCTGCGGTACGTCAAGCCGCACGGTGCCCTGTACAACGCGATCGTCCACCACGAGGAACAGGCCGCCGCCGTCGTCGAGGCCGTCCACGCCTTCGACCCCGAGCTGCCGGTGCTGGGCCTGCCCGGCTCCCGCTTCCTGGAGAAGGCGGAGAAGGCGGGCCTGCCCACCTACCGGGAGGCCTTCGCCGACCGCGCCTACACCCCCGAGGGCACCCTCGTCTCGCGCCGCGAGGCCGGTTCCGTGCTGCACGACCCCGACGCCATCGCCGCTCGCTGCCTGCGCATGGCCCGAGGAGAACCCATCACCGCCATCGACGGCACCGAGATCCTGGTCGAGGCCGACTCCCTGTGCGTGCACGGCGACAGCCCCGGCGCCGTGGACATCGCCCGAGCCGTCGCCGAACGACTGCGCGCGGAGGGGATCACCGTGGCCCCCTTCACCGCCGCCTGACCCGAACCACCACTTTGGAGCAGTCCTTGCGCGTCCTGAACTGCGCGGACACCGGGGTCCTGGTCGAGGTCGCCGACCTCGCCCAGGTCATCGCCCTGGGCGCCGCCCTGGAGTCGGCCCCGCTACCGGGCGTCACCGACGTCGTCCCCGCCGCACGCACGGTCCTGCTGCGGTTGTCGCCCGGCACCGATCCCGGCAGGGTCGCCGCCGCCGTCACCGAGATCCCCCTGGCCGTGGACATCGGCCGGGGGACGGGGGAGACCGTCACCATCCCGGTGCACTACGACGGGGAGGACCTCGACGACATCGCCGAACTCATCGGGTTGAGCCCGCGCGAGGTCGTGCGCGCGCACACCGCGGCCACCTGGACCGTCGCCTTCTGCGGGTTCGCACCCGGATTCGGCTACATGGTCGGCGACGACCCGCGATTCCGGGTGCCTCGGCGCGGCGAGGCGCGCACGCGGGTGCCCAAGGGATCGGTGGCGCTGGCCGGGGAGTTCACCGGCCTGTACCCGCGTAGCTCCCCCGGCGGCTGGCAGCTCCTGGGCCACACCGACGCCGTCACCTGGGACCTGGAGCGCGACCCGCCGGGGCTGCTGCGCCCGGGAGTGCGCGTGCGCTTCGAGGAGGCCGCGTGAGCTCCCTGGAGATCCTGGCCACCGGGCCCATGAGCACCGTGCAGGACACCGGGCGCTTCGGCCACGCCGCCCTCGGGGTGGGCCGCTCGGGCGCCGCCGACGCGTGTTCCCACGCCCTGGCCAACCGCATCCTCGCGAACCCGCCGGAGGCCGCCACCCTGGAGGTCACCCTCGGTGGGCTGCGGGTGCGCGCCCGCGGCCCGGTCACCGTCGCGGTGACCGGTGCCGCGACCCCGGTGCGGGTCGACGGCCGGGGCGCCGCCGTCAACGAGGTCCTACACCTGCCCGACGGGGCCGAACTCTCCCTCGGCGTCCCCGCCCGTGGCCTGCGTTCCTACCTGGCCGTGCGCGGGGGCATCGACGTGACGCCCGTGCTGGGTTCGCGCAGCACCGACGTGCTCGCCGGCCTCGGCCCGGCCCTGCCCGAGCCGGGCGACCTGTTGCCCGTCGGACCGGCTCCCCTGGCCCGGCCGCTCTTGGACCACGTGCCCACCGCCCCGGTCGGCGCCGACGAGGTGCGTCTGCGGGTGCGACTCGGCCCGCGCGAGGACTGGTTCACCGAACGGGCCCACCGGACGTTGTTCGACGACCTCTTCGAGGTGACCTCACGCAGTGACCGGGTAGGCGCTCGCCTGGCGGGTCCGACCTTGGAACGCTCCCGCGAGGGCGAGCTGCCCAGTGAGGGCATGGTGCCCGGCTCCCTGCAAGTGCCGACCCAGGGAGAACCCGTCCTGTTTCTGGCCGATCACCCCGTCACCGGCGGCTACCCGGTCATCGCGGTGGTGTGCGCGGCGGACCTGCCCGTCGCCGCCCAGGCCCGACCCGGTACCCGCATCCGCTTCGTCCAATGGAGGTAGAACCCATGAGCCCCGAGACCGCCTCCCCGGCGGACCTGTCGCCCGCCCGGGCCCGGGAGCTGTTCCGCACCGGGACACGTGTGCCCACCTCCGGCTACAGCCACGGCTACGCCCAGGCCAACCTGCTGTGCCTGCCGCGTGACCTGGCCTTCGACTTCCTGCTGTTCGCCCAGCGCAACCCCAAGTCCTGTCCGGTCCTGGACGTCACCGAACCCGGCGACGTGTCCGCCTCGGTGTTCGACGGCGACCTGCGCACCGACCTGCCCGCCTACCGCGTGTACCGCGACGGGAAGTACGTCGAGGAACGCGCCGAGGTCACCGACCTGTGGCGCGAGGACCTGGTGTCCTTCCTCATCGGGTGCAGCTTCACGTTCGAGACCCCGCTGCTGGAGGCCGGTGTACCGGTCCGGCACATCGAGGCGGGCACCAACGTCGCCATGTACGAGACCGACCGGCCGTGCCGCCCCGCCGGCCGGTTCTCCGGACCGCTCGTGGTCTCCATGCGCCCGATCCCCGCCCACCAGGTCGCCGACGCGGTGCGGATCACCTCCCGCTACCCGGCCGTGCACGGCGCCCCCGTGCACGTGGGCGACCCGTCGGCCCTGGGCATCGCGGACCTGTCCAGGCCGGACTACGGCGACCCGGTGGAGGTCCGCGAGGGCGAGATCCCCGTCTTCTGGGCCTGTGGGGTCACCCCGCAGGCCGCGGTGATGGCCTCGGCCCCGGAGTTCGCCATCGGCCACGCCCCGGGCCACATGGCCATCACCGACGTCCGCGACTCCACCTACCAGGTCCCCTGACCGATCGGTGACCTCAGGGGCACACGAAGTTGTCGTTGAGCCAGGCCGGCAGCAGGATCAACAGCACGAGTATCACGACGTTGGCGAGTCGGTCGGGCACTGTGCCTCCTTATGGGCCGGGGCCGACAAGGGACCGTTCTACCGGTCCCCGTCCGGCCCCGGAGGGCTTTGGCCGGCACCGGCCAACCGGGTGAATCCACCACGGTGACGGCCTTGGCCTGGCACAATGCCCGCCCCTTCCAGGCTCGCTCGGCTCAGCGTTCCTCGCCGGTGGGGGAGTCCGGGAACGACTCCCCGGACCGGTCACGCCCACCGAACAGTCGCGATCCACGCCCACGCGTCCCACCGGCGCCGCTCGCGTAGAAGGTCTTCGCCGCCCTGCGCGCGTCGTCGTCCTCCGCCTGCCGCGCCATCGCCTCCATCGCCCGCGCCTGGCCGGCCATCTCCTCGCCGATTCCTCCGGGTCCGGCGAACGGCTGCGCCATCCGCGCCCGCCGGATCCGCGCACCGCTCTCCCGGAGGTACCGGGCGGCCTCTTCCCGCGAGCCCCGGCGCATGGCCTCCGAAGCGCGACGCTTGGCCGACCGCGCCTCCTGGAACAGCTCCTCGGCGCGCACCCGTTCGTCCGCCTCGCGTCGGTCCACCCGCCAAGCGGTCCGCACCCGCACCTCCAAGGTCTCGGTGTGCGACGCCAAGGTCACCGGATCGACGTGCGTGAGTTCCACCCTCGCCAACACCACGTCCTCACCGGCCCCCCGCTTCTCGGCCTCCGCGAGCACCGCGGTGGACACCCGCAGCAACGATCGGCGGCTCTCCCCGGAGAAGAGGTCGCCCAGCTCCACCATGAGCGTGCCGTCGTCCAACCGGTCCGCGGGGGTCTCACCCACCATCGACACCCGCTCCACGAACTCGCCGCCCCGGACCGTCATCGACGTCGCCTGCGCGGTCTTGGCCAGCAGGTACTCCGTCTCCTGCGCGATGAGCCCGCCGGCCGTGTCGGGGTCCTCCGCGAACAGCGCGCTGCCCGCGCCGCCCTCGGAGATCGCCCCCAGCAACTCCTCGTCGTACCCGAGTCCGTAACCCAGGGTGGTGACGGTGATCCCGTGTAGGTAGGCGTCACGCGCCACCTCCCGCAACAGATCGTGGTCGGTGGTCCCCTGGTTGGCGTGCCCGTCGGAGATCAGCAGCAGGGTGGCGCCCCGGTCCTCGCTCGCCCGTCGCGCCTCCTGGACCCCGCGGAGCAGCCCGCTCGACAGGTCCGTGCCACCGTGTGCCCGCACCTGGGACAGCCGTTGGCGCAGGGAGTCCTTGTCGAGGAGCGGCCCGGCCGGCACCTCCACCTTCACCCGGGTGTTGAAGGACACCAGCCCGAAGCGGTCGGTGGGATCCAACCGGTCCACGAGCCCGTGCAGGGCCTCGACCACCCCCTCGATGCGACGGTCCTTGGTCATCGACCCGCTCCGGTCCACCACCACCTCCAAGGTGGCCGGCGGGCGGGCTCGGCCGGGCGCGCGTTCGGGCGCCTCGACCTCCAAGAGGACGAGCACCGAGTCGGAGGTGTTGAGGGCGACGACGTCGAATTCCGGCCGAGCTGACATCTTCATGGACCGCTCCAGGGTTTTCGGCTGGGAACCAAGCCTAGGGAGACGGGCCGTGCGGCGCGGTGCGCTCCGATGTCCGGAAGCGGCCACGGACGGTCACCACCGGCCCCACGGCCCATCGAGGGCCGCTCAGGTCCGATCCAGCACCGACAGCCGGCCGTCGCGCATCTCCAACACTCGTCCGGCCGCGCCCAGGTATTCGGTGTCGTGCGTGACCAGCAGGGTCGCCACCTCGAACTCTCGGGTCGCCTCCGCCACCAGGTCGATGATGGCCGCACCCCGCTCGTGGTCCAGTGCCGCCGTGGGCTCGTCCACCAACAGCGCGCTCGGCCGTCCCGACAACGCCCGGGCGATGTTCACCCGCTGACGCTCACCACCGGACAGCTGGTGCGGCCGGCGCCGCTCCTTACCGGCCAGACCCACCGCGGCGAGGGTCTCCATCGCCCGAGCCCGCGCGCGGTGCGGTGACCGGGCCCGCATGTGTTCGGTGACCAGCAGCTGCTCCACCACGGTCAGTGACGAGATCAGGTTCGGCTGCTGGAAGACGATGCCGACCCGCTCCAACCGCAGTGCGGTCAGCTCACGGGGGCGTAGCCCCAGCGTCTCCACACCGCCCACGACCACCCGGCCCGAATCCGGGCGGATCAGGGTGGCGGCCACCGCCAACAGGCTCGACTTGCCCGAGCCCGACGGGCCGACCACGGCGGTCAGCTCACCGGGGGCCACGTCGACCGACACCCGGTCCAGGGCGGTCACCACCCCGTCGCCGTCGGGGTAGGTCAGGGTCACATTGTTCAGTTCCAGGCTCATCGGACGCCTCCCAAGGCGGTCAACGGGTCGACGGAGGTGATGCGGCGAACCGCCAAGACCGCGCCGAGCATGCCCAGCACGACCATGGCGATCACCGGCCCGACCGTGGTGGTCACGGTCAGGGAGAACGGCAGCACCGAACCGGCCAGGGCGCCCAGGCCCACGCCCACGGCGCCACCGACGGCGGTGCCCGCGGTCAGCACGATCAACGCCTGGGCCAGGGCGTCGCGCAGCAGGTACCGGGTCGATCCGCCGAGCGCCTTGAGGATCGCGATGTCCCCGCCGCGCTGGATCGTCCACACGGTCAGGAACGCTCCGATCACCATCGCGGAGATCGCGTACAGGAACGCCTGCATGGTGACCAGCGAACTGTTCTCCGAGGAGAACGAGCCGATCGCGCGAAGACTGTCCGACAGGCCGGCGGTGACGGTGCCGGCCTCCGCGTCCGCCTGCTCGACCGCAGCGGCCAGGGACACGTCGGTGGCCACCACGTTGGCCACCGGGGCGTCATCGCCCTCGGCGTGCCGCACCCGCGGGTCGATCTCCCGCCAGGTGTCGATGTCGGTCCACACCGCGGGGGTGTGGCTGTAGGACTCGGTGGGCGCGGTCGCGGTCACCGTCAGCTCGGACCCGCCCACGGTGACGGTGTCGCCCTCGGCGACCCCGAAGTCCTCGGCGACCTCCTCGCTCACCACCAGGCCGCCGGAGCCGGTCAGGCCCTCGGGCGCCAGTCGGCCGTCGGCGGGCACACCGAACAGCGCGGCGGCGGTGCCGTTGCCGTCGTCGAACTCGACCCGGCTCTGGGTGATGCCCAGCGGCTCCGCCCACTCCACCCCCTCGGTGGCGGCCCAGGTGTCGAGCTGGGCCCGGGTGACGGTGCTGTCGGCGTAGGACTCCTCCGGGTCGCCGTCACCGGAGGTGCCGAAGGAGACGTGGGTGGCGGGCAGGTTCTTGATCGCGGAGGTGGACTGGTCGGCCAGCCCGGCGGTCAGCCCCGACAACAGGACGATCAACAGGGTGATCAGCGCGACGACGGAGCCCATCAGCGCGAACCGCCCCTTGGCGAAGCGGATGTCACGAAGGGCGACGAACACGGCGGCCCTCCTTTCCGGGAGATTTCGATGTGCTTCCAGCCTCGTCGCGCGCAAGATCATCGACATCGGATGAAGGGAGCGTCCTCGGGGGCGGTGAGGTGGAGCGAGAACTCCATCGAATGGTTGATGCCGCCGCACAGGCGCACGTCGTACGCTGCGGTGATGCGTTACAGCGGAGGGTGGGCGGCCGAACCGCCCGGGGTGACGACGGTGCTGCGGGCGCTGCGTCTGCTCCTGCACGCCTGCTTCCTGTTCCTGCTGGGGGTGGCCACGTCCCGCTACCTGATCGGTGCGCTCGGGCAGGGCTCCCCGGCCACGGAACCCGCCCATCCGGAGTGGACCCGGTGGGCGGTGGTGTGCGGAGCGGTCCTGCTGGGCGTGGTCTACTGCTCCGGCGCGCTGGTCGCCCGGCACGACGTCCACCGCACCCGATCACTGGCGTGGCTGGCCGCCGTCACCGTGTTGTGGGCCCTCCTGGCCTGGGCCGACCCCGACTTCGTGTGGCTGGCCTTCCCCCTGTACTTCCTGCACCTGAACCTGCTGCGCGGTGCGCACTCGGTGATCGCCGTCGTGGTCATCACCGCGACCGTGGTCCTCGGGCAGGCCCTGCACACCGGCGACCTCACGGCGGGGATGGTGCTGGGACCGGTGCTCGGGGCGGTGTTCGCGGTCGCGATCGCCGTCGGGTACATGGCCCTGCACCGCGAGAGCGAACGGCGCCGGGAACTCATCGAGACACTCACCCGCACCCGCGACGAACTCGCCGAGTCCCAACGGCGTACCGGCGTGTTGGACGAGCGCGAACGCCTGGCCCGGGAGATCCACGACACCCTCGCCCAAGGCCTGTCCAGCATCGTCCTGTTGTTGCGCTCCGCGGAGAACGCCCTGCCCGAGGACCCCGACCTGGCCGCCACCCGTATCGCGGAGGCCAGAGAGAGCGCGTCCACCAACCTCGCCGAGGCGCGCGGGTTCGTGCGCGACCTCGCACCGCCATCCCTCACCGGAGCCGACCTCCCCGAAGCCCTGAGCAGGCTCTGCGCCAAGGTCGCCCGCACCGACGGAATCGACTGCCGGCTGCGTACGGACGGCACCCCCACCGAACTACCCTCGGGCTACGAGGTGGCGTTGCTGCGCGCGGCCCAGGCCAGCCTCGCCAACGTCTCCGCGCACGCCCGCGCCACCACCGCCGTGGTCACCCTCGGCTATCTGGGGGAGGAGGTCACCCTGGACGTGTACGACGACGGGGTGGGTTTCGTACCCGAGGAGGCCCGGACCCGAGCCGACGGCAGCGGATACGGGATCACCGCGCTGCGCGAACGCGTGGCCGCCCTGGGAGGTGGGCTGCACGTGGAGTCCGCGCCCGGCGAGGGCACCGCCATCGCCGTCCGACTACCCCTGACCCGGAAGACGACTTCGTTGGAGGAGGGCCGGTGAGCACCGAGGAGGGCGCGGCGCGCCTGCGCATCCTGCTGGTGGACGACCACCCCGTCGTACGCCACGGACTCAAGGCGATGTTCGCCGAACGCGCGGACATGGACGTGGTCGCCGAAGCCGCCGATGGGAGGGCGGCCCTGGACACCCTCCGATCCGGGACGGGTGTGGACGTCGTGCTGATGGACCTGCGCATGGGGGCCGGGATGGACGGGGTCACCGCCATCCGGGCCATCACGGCCTTGACCGACCCACCGCCCGTGCTGGTGCTGACCACCTACGACACCGACGCGGACATCCTCGCCGCGGTGGAGGCCGGCGCCACCGGTTACATGCTCAAGGACGCTCCGCCGGACCAGCTGTGCGAGGCGGTGCACACCGCCGCGCGCGGACAGACCGCGCTGGCCCCCGACGTCGCCGACCGTCTCATGGACCGGCTGCGTTCGCCGGTACCGACCCTGAGCGGCCGCGAACTGGAGATCCTCGGGTTGTTGGCCATGGGCCTGTCCAACCGGGCGATCTCCAAACGGCTGTTCATCAGCGAGGCGACGGTCAAGACCCACCTGGTGCACGTGTTCGAGAAGTTGGGCGTGGACAACCGGACCGCGGCCATCACCACCGCGCTGCGCAGAGGCCTCATCCGCGTGGACTGAGCCCCTCCTTCGCCTTGGTGGCCTTGTCCGGGCGCAGACCCAGTCGGTTCAGCTCCAGTGCGGCCAATCGGTCCACCGTCGCCGACTCGTCCTCTCGCCAGGCGCGGGCCGGGTCCTCGTGCACCTCCATGAGCCTGGTGGGGGAGACCGTGGACAGCGCGCGCAGCGCCAACAACCGGGTGCGCGCCTCGGCGGACATCGCGCTCATCCGCCTGGTCGCGGTGGCGCGGTGGATCCAGCGGACACGCGCCGGCAACCAGGTCGCCGCCAGCAGGAACAGCGGAATGACCGCGACCAGCATCGGCAGGGTGAACGCCAGCGAGGCCACCGACTCCTGGAAGGAGTCTCCGGCCGCGGTCAGGGACTCGCCGGTCTCGCCGAGGTTGGTGAACGGCGTGGCCAGGGCGTCCCCGGCCAGCGGCACCTGCCCGACGTTCTCGGCGGCGGTGTTCATGTGCTCGGTGAACCCCTGGCCCGTGTCGGCCATCAGTTCGCCGGGTCGGTTCAGCGACAGGATCAGGTCGCGTAGGGACAGCGCTGCGGAGATCCACACGAACACCCAGGTCAATGCGGCCAAGTCGGAGACAAGTTGCACACAGGCGCGGACGGGGGTGTCGGCGTACGGCTTCACGGGGGCTCCCGGGGGGTCAGGGGCGGCTGGTCGTGGCCCACTCTCCCGTTACCCGTTTCGCCCCCACCACACGCGAAACCACGCTGTGGAGTCGGCGCACATCCCCGATATGTCGGGGCCGGCCGCCGTCAGGGGGATTCCCGTCGTGCGCGCGAGGGGAGCAGGAACACGAGGCCGAAAGTGAGCGCCGACGCCACTCCCATGGCGATGACTGCCGTGCCGAACGACCCGGCGATGAACAGCGTGCCGAGCACCGCGACCCCGATGGCGGACCCGAGCCGCTGCACGGCGTTGAGCACCCCCGAAGCCGAACCCACCTCGTGGTCGTCGACGCAGGCCAGGATGAAATCGAACAGCGGAGCGATCATCGCCCCCATGCCGAGTCCGACGATGAGCACGCCGGGCACGAGACGCCAGACGCTGTCCGCCGGTTCCGGAAACAGCGTGAACAGGGTGATGAGGCCGATGCCGGTCACGACCAGGCCGAGGTCGATCAGCAGGCCCGCGAGGATCGGCCCGCACACCGCGGACACACCCATGACCGGCCCGAACATCGCCAGGGCCTTGACCAGTTCCTTCGGCGGGAACATCTCCTTGATCATGCCGAAGCCCTGCGGAAGCATCACGGCCCCGAAGAGGCCCTGCAGGACCCGGCTCGCGATCAACGCCCCCTCCGAGGGCGCCGCCGCGCACAGCAGGGAGGTGAGGACGAACCCGAGCACGCCGACCAAGAACATCCGCTTGCGGCCGAAGACGTCGCCCAACCGGCCCCCGATGATCAGTCCGACGGCCATCGCGAGCGAATAGCCGGCCACGATCGACGTGTCGAGCAGGTCCATCGCCTCGGCACCGAGGATGACGGCGAGGGCGGCCCAACGTTTCTTGTACGGCTCGGTGCGTGCCTGGACCGCGACGGACATCATGTGTCTCCTAGACCAGGTGCAGGGGCTGGTCGTGGTACCCCCGAGGGGCGATGACCTCGTCCAACCAGTCGAAGACGCGGGTGTGGGCCGGTCGCTGCGCGCCGGCCCGGCAGTGGGCACCGGCGCCTTCCTCAGCGGTGAACCGAAGCAGGGTCTTCTCACAGGTCAGGTGCTCATACAGCAGCTCGGGCCGACCCTGGAAGAAATCGTCCTCGGTGCCGGCGCACACCAGGGTGGGGCAGGCGATCCGCTCGGCGACGCCGTCGCGCAGGTGGTAGTCCAGGTAAGCGGCGGCGAACGCGCGCGGCGTGGACGCCCCCAGGACGTACATCCCCTGCTGGACGGCCCAGCGCGCCGTCGGGTCGTCCGCCATGGCGCGCTCGAAGGCGGCGTCCATCTCGGGATCGTCGTCGGCGCGCAGCCGACGTTCGGTTACCGGACCCAACACGTGCGGTTCGTTCCAGACGGCTTCGTACTCGCCGGATCGGTGCCTGCCCGTGTGGGAGTTCAGGGGAGCCAATCGGGAACGGATCCGGTCAGGCCTGAGCGGTGGTCTCCCGGTCGCGGACGCGCACGATCTGGCTGAGCACCGCCAGCACCGGCAGTTCCACCAACGGGCCGACCACCAGGGCCACCGCGATCAACGGGCGGTCGGGGAACGCCGCCACCGCGATCGCCAGGGCCACCGGGGAGTTGCGCGCCACGGTCGTCATGGTGAGCGTGACCTTCTGGTCGGCGGGCAACCGGAGCAGCCGACTCACTCCGACCGCCACCAACGGCATGACCAGGAAGAACGCCGCCAACGGAAGGAGAAGGACCGCAAGGTCGCCCAAGTGCGCCATGACCGTGCGGGCCTGCCCGGCGAACATGGCGAACACCGCCACGTACAGCAGCGGAAGCACCGAGGCCGAGGCCCCCGACACCAGCCTTTCCTCCCGCCATTCGGCACCCCGCCAACGTAGGGCCGACCACCGGGCCACCACCGCCAGCACCAAGGGCACCACCAGGACCAGAAGCACCGCCTCCACCAGTGTGCCGGAGTCGACCATCGCCGCCTCCCCGCCCAACAACAGGATGTAGACGGGCAGCAGCAGCAGTTGGAGCACCAGGTTCACCGGTAGTACGGCGGCCGCGACCCCCATGTGTCCCCGAGCCAAGCCGGTGAACACCAGGTACCAGTCCGTGCACGGGGTGACCAGGAGAAGGAGGAGCCCGATCCGCAGGTCGGGAGAGTCGCCCAACAGGCCTGTCCCGAGAGCCCACGCGAACAGCGGGGTGAACACGAAGTTCAGTACCAGACCGGTGATCACGACCGTGCGCGCGCCGCGAACCTGACGGACCTGGGCGGCGTCCACCTGGACGAACACCGCGACCAACATGAGCATCAGCGCCGGCAGGACGAGGTACCCGGCCACTTCACCGATCGGCCACAACAGACCGACGCCCAGTCCCAGCGCGGCGGCGAGCGCCACGAACACGCTTTGGAACTTCTCTGACGTGGACACGGTCTGGTCGCCTGCGGCTTTCCGAACAGTGGAGCGAGTGGACTGCCCACCCAGGCTAGCCGACCTCCACAGCCGCGCCTCGGTGGATGTCTCGCGTCAGACCCTGGAACCCGGCTGAGCGGATACCCATCGAAGCAGGCGAGCGCTGTTGCTCGGGCACGATGGCTTCCCGCCGTCGCTCGGGCACGGTGGCTTCCCGCCGTTCCGAGGGTGGGGGAGTTTGCCTGGCCTGGGGGTCTCGGGTGTCGGGTCTTGGAGTTGTTGGGCGTTGTTCGGGTGGTTGGTGGGGCGCCTGGGGTCGGGAGCCCTCCGGTTTACGGGCGTCGCTCAGGTGGGTGCTGGGGCGCCTCAGGTTTCTGGCTCTGGGGGTTGTTGGGCGTTGCTCGGGTGGGTTCTCCCTCCTTCCCCGCCGCGTGATTGTTGCCGCCCGCACCGCACGCGTCAAG
>NZ_JBEYLC010000030.1:0-74970 GCF_040635885.1 Nocardiopsis sp. NPDC006832
AGTACCTCGCCGTGCAACAACGGGGCGTCGGGTTCGCGGTAGGGGTACACCTGCTGCCAGAGCTCGGCGTCGTCGGGGTGCAGCAGGATCGGGGAATCGGTGAGGTCGGCCAAGGCCACCGCGGCATCGATGTGATCGTTGTGTCCATGGGTGCACACGATCGCCATGAGCTCGCGATCACCCAGACCTCGGGCTATTCGCTCGTGGTCGTGGGATGCGTCGATCACCACGGCGGTGTCGTCGTCGCCGACGATCCACACGTTGTTCTCGACATTGGACTCGGAACCTTCCAAACTGAAGATTCCCGAGGTACGTAGCCGCTGGACGGGCGACTGGGAACTCACAGGCTCACCACCTGAACGTCTTACGGGGCAGGAGCTTCGAGCCTATCGGGCGCGGTCCCCTCGCACACGCTGTTCGCGTCGACCTCCCCGGTGTGTCAAGGGTTCGGGGCGTCGAAGTCGCGACGCAGCGTGTAGGGCTGGATCAGGCCGAGGCCGTGCGCGTGTCGGGCCCTGACCTGCACCACCTGGATCCCCTCCACCCCTTCGAGGCTCTCGGCGAGGGCATCGTCGATGAGGACGGTCCCCGGCCGTGCGAAGGAGGTGAGCCGGCTGGATCGGTTGACCGTGGTGCCGAAGACGTCTCCGTGCAGGGTCAGCACCGGGCCGTAGGCCACACCCACCCGTACGTCGGGGACCTCCACGTGGGTCTTGACCCCCGAGGCCAGGCGCAGCGCGATGTCGGCCGCCTGGGTGGGCGAGTCCGCCACGAAGAGCACCTCGTCGCCGAGGGTCTTGACCACCCGTCCGCCCCCGGAGGCGACGATGTCGGCGGCGGTCGCCTCGAAGCCCTCCACCACACCGGCGAGCTCCATCTCGTCGAGCTCACGGCTGAGCGTGGTGAAGGAGACCAGGTCGGCGAAGCCCACGATCAGCGGGTAGTAGTTCGGGATGGCGTCGTTGCCGTTGGACATCACGGCCAGCGTGCGCGCCGTGGACGCGGCCAGTTGCCGACGCCAGATGTGCAGCAGCAGGCGTTCGACGTCCGGCAACAGCTCCTTGACCTGGTTCATCAGCGGGCTGTTGGCCGGGTCCTCCCCACCGTCCTTGAAGATGAGCGTGCTGAGGATGCTGGTCTGCCAGTCGGCCAGGCGGGCCATGGTCTGTCCCATCGCGCGGGCGAAACGGACCACTCCCTCCTCGTCGAGGACGCCCTCGTCCAGCAGGGAGTGAGCGATGCGCAGGGCCTCGACGTCGCTCTCGGTGAAGATGATCGTGTCGTCACCGAGGGTGGGAAAGCCCAGGGCACGCCAGACTCGGCCGGCGAGCTCGGGATCGGCTCCGGAGAGCTCGACCGCCTGTTCCCTGGTGTAGACCGCTTCACCACCGAGTAGGGCGGACTCGATCGCTTTCGGGTCAGGACGCGACGGCATACGTTCTCTTTCACGGGACCTTCCCCGCCTGGCGGGGAGCAATCACTATGGCACCGGCCCGGGGGCGCGGCCTTGGTTCCGGCTCCAGCCTACTCCCGAACCCCTCGGGGCCCGGGTGACGAAACCGCTGGTCAGACCGGTGGCCCGGCCGGGTAGTCCGGTCGCTGGGCCGAGTTGACCTGGCGGTAGATCTCCGACTGGAACCACTGGGGTCGGGGCACCCTCTGAAGGACCATGCCCTCCTGTTCGGACGCCGACTGAATGGACAACGTTCCGTACCGCATGATCCGTTCCCACAGGGAGATGTTGAACGAAACGTCGTTCACTCTGGTGAGCGGCATGTCGCGGCCCTGTTTGGAGATGATGCCGTCGCGCATCATGAGCCGCCGGTTGGTGAGGATGTAGACGGTGGTCGACCACTTGAGCATGGGGACGAACCAGAAGGCCAGCGCGGCGACGACCCCGACGGCCACCACGATGCCCCCGGCGATGAGGCTCCAGTCCTCACTCCAGGGGATGAAGAACAGCGCCGTACCCGCCACCGCGATGATGACGAACAGCATCACGAACTCACCCGCGAGGACGGTCCAGTGTTGCCGTGCGACGTAGACGAGTTCCTCGTCGTCGGAGAGATAACGGTCCGCGATAGCCATACCGGTGATAATGACACAAGCTTCCGCGCCACGGGAGACGCCGAATGGTCCCTGTGGACAACTCTCCGTGACCTAATCGCCGGGGCGCACGTGGACCACGTCGCCCACGTTCAGTGCCTTCTCCCCGGTCGGTCCGGCCACCACCAGCCTGGCCTGGTCGTCCACCCGGGCGGCGGTGCCCTCCAACAGGCGGTCTCCGGGCAGGTGGACCCGGACCGCGCGGCCCAGGGTGACGCACATGAGGCGATACTCGTCGGCCAGCCCACTGGCCTCTGCGTCCCCTGAGGCGTCGACCCAGGCGGTGTAGCGCTCCTCGAACGCGGCCAAGACGGCCCGCAGCAGTTCGTCGCGCCCCACTCCACCCGCGCCCTCGGCCCGTAGTGAGGTGGCGGTCTCCACGGGCAGCTCGGCCCGCCCCTGGGAGACGTTGAGGCCCATGCCCACCACCACCCCCATCCGGTCGGGGTCGGAGAAGTCGGCCTCGGCGAGGATCCCGGCGAGCTTGCCGTCCCGTTCCTCCCCCGGAACCAGGACGTCGTTGGGCCACTTCAGCGCGGCCGGCACCCCGCTCACCTCTCGCACGGCGACGACGGCGGCCACCCCCATCAACGGGGACACCCAACCCAGGCGTTCCGAGGGGACGGACGGCCGCACCAACAGCGAGAAGGTGAGGGCCACCCGCTCCGGGGTGGTGAACCCGCGCCCCAGTCGGCCCTTCCCCGCGGTCTGGTGCTCGGTCACCAGCACGGTCCCCTCGGGGGCCCCGTCCTTGGAGCGGATGGCCAGGTCGGTGTTGGTGGACCCGGCCTCGGGCACCACTTCCACACTCCGCCAGAGCCCCCCGGGACGCACGATGGCGTCGGTGAGAGCGGTCTGGTCCAGAGCGGGGATCTCGTCGCTGTGTTCGCCGGTCATAGCCCCATTACAGCAGCGCCGGAATCTCCGATGGAAACACCTTCGCCTCGTGAGGGCACAGGTTAGGCTGAAACCACCACATCGGTGATCGTGCGCCGCTACGTTCAGCTACTGGAGGTGTCGCGACACATGGCCATCGCGGAAGCGGAGTCGGAGAGCGCGGTCGACATGCCGTCTCACTGGGAAGTCGTGTTGCGTGCCTGGGAAGAGCTGGACCTGCCCGAAGGTTGGCGGGCCGAGATCATCGAAGGCGCGATCAGCATCATGACTCCCCCCAAGGACGAGCACGCACGCATCATCGCCTTGATCAACAAATGGATCATCAAGGAGATCCTGCGTGAAGGCAGTGCCATCGGTGAAGCCGAGGTACACCAGAACATCGATGTCCGGGTACCGATGCGCAGCGGTCTCTACATTCCCGATCTGGTCGTACTCCCCGGTTCCATCATGATGCGGAGCGCCGAGCACTCGGCCGAGGACGCGTTGCTGCTGGTCGAGGTGACCTCCCAGAGCACCGCGAAGATGGATCGTAAGCCCAAGCTCTGGGGTTACGCGCATGCCGGGGTGCCCTTGTACCTCTTGGTGGATCGCTGGGATCCGGACGGTGGTGGCGGCGAGATCACGCTCTTCTCCGATCCGGAGAACGGCCGCTACACGAGCATCACCAAGGTGCCCTTCGGCAAGGAGATCCACTTGCCCGAGCCCTTCGACCTCACTTTGGACACCGGCGAGTTCCCCCTCTGAGCGGCGCTCGGACCCCGTACCCATGAGGGGTGCGGGGCCCGAGGGCGTTCAGGTGCCGATCAGCCGGTGTTCTGGAGGCCGGCGGCCACGCCGTTGACGGACAGCAGGAGCAGCCGCTCCAGGTGCTGGCCGTCCTGTTCCGACAGGGAGTCCGCCTCCTCGCCGCGCAGCGCCTCAAGGGCCCGCAACTGTAGGTGGCTGAGCGCGTCCACGTACGGGTTGCGCAGATCCACGGCGCGGGACAGGATCGCGCGGTTCTCCAGCAGACGGCTATGCCCGGTCACTCGCAGGACGAGGCTTCGGGTCAGGTCGTACTCGGCCAGCACCTTCTCGGTGAGCTCGGGACGGCCGCCCAGCGCCAGGTACCGCTCCGCGATGGTGCGGTCGGTCTTGGCCAGGCTCATCTCCGCGTTGTCCAGCAACGACGCGAACATCGGCCACTCCCGGTAGGCGGCCTGGAGGGTGGGCAGGTCGTCGATGGCGGCCAGGCCGGTGCCGAGCCCGTACCAACCGGGCAGGTTGACGCGGGTCTGGGTCCAGGCGAACACCCACGGGATGGCCCGCAGGTCGTCCAGGCCCTTGGCCGCCCCACGCCGGGAGGGACGCGACCCGAGTCGCAGCTCTCCCAGTTCCTCCAACGGGCTCACCTGGGAGAACCACACCGCGAACTCCTCGGTGCCGATCAGCTCCAGGTAGGCGTCCTGGGCTGCGGTGGCGATGGTGTCGGCGTGGGGACGGAAACGCTCGGCGGCGGCGCGTTCGCGTTCCTGCACCTCGTCGGTGGAGGCCATCAGGACGGCGTGGCCGACCTGTTCGATGTGGCGACGGGCGATGGCGGACTGCCCGTAGCGGGCGAAGATGACCTCTCCCTGTTCGGTGACCTTGAACCGGCCGTCCACCGAGCCCGGGGCCTGGGCGAGCAGGGCGCGGCTGGCCGGGCCGCCGCCACGGCCCAGGGAACCGCCCCGACCGTGGAAGAGGGTCAGGCGTACGTCCTGCTCGCGGGCCCACGTGGCCAGTCGGGCCTGGGTGTCGTACAGGCGCAGGGTCGCGCTGACCGGGCCGACGTCCTTGGCGGAGTCGCTGTAGCCGAGCATGACCTCCAGACGACGGTCGTTGTCGACCAGCCGCTGCCGCACCTGGGGCAGGTCGAGCATGCCGGCCAGGACGTGGGGCGAGGCCTCCAGGTCGGCACCGGTCTCGAACAGCGGGATGACGTCCAGGACCGGCACCCGCTTGGGCGGCAGGGCATAGGTCGCCAGCTTGTACACGGCCTCGATGTCCTCGGCCGTACGGGTGAAGCTGACGATGTAGCGACGGCAGGCCTCCACACCGAAGCGCTCCTGGATCCAGGAGATGGTGCGCAGGGTGGCCAGCACCTCCTCGGTGCGTTCGGAGAGCGTGCCGCCCGCCTCCAGTTCGGCGAGCGCGGCCGCGTGCACCTCGCTGTGCTGACGGATCTCCAGTTCGGCCAGGTGGAAACCGAAGGTCTCGGCCTGCCACACCACGTGCTGGAGTTCGCCGTAGGCCTGTCGTACGGCCCCGGCGGCGACCAGGGATTCCTGCACCAGGCGCAGGTCGGCGAGGAACGCTTCGGCGCCGGGGTAGGCGAGGTCGGCGTCGCGTTCGCGCGTGGCACGCAGCCGTGCGGTGGCCAGGAGCAGCAACTGGCGGTGGGGTTCGTTGGGCGAACGCTTCTCGACCTCGGCCATCAGCGACGGGTAGGCGGCCTTGGCCTCGGCGAGGGTGTCGAGCAGGCCCCGGTCGGCGGGGGTGAGGTTGGAGTAGACGGTGAGGGTGCGTCCCACCTGTTCGCAGGCCTTCTCCAGGGCACGGAGGACGTGTTCGGACTGGATGGTGATGGCTTCCCGGGTCACCTCGTGGGTGACGAACGGGTTGCCGTCACGGTCGCCGCCGATCCAGCTGCCGTAACGAACGAAGGGGGTGGCCCGGGGTGCGCGGGTGCCGGTGCCCTCGGGGTCGATGGCGGCGTCCAGGGTCCGATACACCTGCGGGATGGTGGAGAAGATCGTCTCGTCGAAGGCGGCCAGGGCGGTGCGCACCTCGTCCAGCGGGTCGAGCTTGGTGTAGCGAAGCTGCGAGGTGCGCCAGAGAAGGTCGATCTCCTCCAGAAGGCGACGGTGCGCCTCGCCCGCCGCGGTGCTGCCCTCGTGGGCGCCGTGCCAGGCGTCCAGTTCGGAGCTGACCCGCAGGATGGAGGTGGACACGGCGCGGCGTCGCGCCTCGGTGGGATGGGCGGTGAGGACCGGGTGGAACTCCATGCCCGCGACCAGCTCGGCGAGCCGTTCCTCGCCGCCGTCGCCCGCACGGATGGCGCGCACCGCGGCGGCCAGGGACTCGTGGGGCGGGTTCGCGGCGTCGTCGCGCTCGCGCAGGGCGCGCATGCGCTGGTGTTCCTCCGCCAGGTTGGCGAGGTGGAAGTAGACCGTGAACGCGCGGGCGACCTGCTTGGCGCGTTCCAGCGGCCAGGCACCGACGATCGCGGTGATCTCCTCGGTGGTGACGGAGCCGTCGCGGGCCCCGATCACGGCGTGGCGGAGTTTCTCGACATCGGCGAGCAGTTCCTCACCGCCGCTTTCGGCGAGGACCGTTCCGAGCATCTCGCCGAGCAATTTGACGTCATTCCTGAGCTGCTCGGGTACTTCCTGCCGGGCACTGTCACGTTCTGCGCTAACCGCTGTCATGTGGCCGACGATACCGAGATCACCCCTGCACACACACGGTCGGGGGTGTGTTCGCGCTCGCTTTGCCATCGCGTTAACAATTGTGCCGAGGGCGGGCGAATTCACAGCGGCTCACGCATTTTTCGGTATATCGGACGGCTTTCCCGCCCTTCCCGGCCCGACGCGCCCTCCTGGCTCCGAGTCCACCCGGACCCCCCGACCCGACAAGTAAGCAAGGGGCACCTTCGGGCCCACGGGATCCCCGGAGCTACCCTGAGCAGTTATGGCCACCGAAGCCCCTGAACCGCTCTCCGCTTCCGAGATCGACATACACACGACCGCCGGCAAGCTCGCGGACCTGCAACGACGTAGGTACGAAGCCGTGCACGCCGGGTCCCGACGGGCTGTCGAAAAACAGCACGCGAAGGGCAAGATGACCGCGCGCGAGCGGATCGACGCACTGCTCGATCCCGGCTCGTTCGTGGAGTTCGACGCCCTGGCCCGCCACCGCTCGACCAACTTCGGGTTGGACGCCGACCGCCCCTACGGCGACGGCGTCGTGACCGGGCACGGAACCGTGGACGGGCGCCCGATCGCGGTGTTCAGCCAGGACGTCACCGTCTTCGGTGGGTCACTGGGCGAGGTCTACGGTGAGAAGATCTGTAAAGCCCTCGACCACGCCCTCACCAACGGGTGCCCCGTGGTGGGCATCAACGAGGGTGGCGGCGCCCGCATCCAGGAGGGTGTGGTCGCGCTCGGGCTGTACGCCGAGATCTTCAAGCGCAACACCCACGCCTCAGGGGTGATCCCGCAGATCTCCCTGATCATGGGGGCCACCGCGGGCGGACACGTGTACTCGCCGGCCCTGACCGACTTCGTGGTGATGGTCGACAAGACCTCCCAGATGTTCATCACCGGACCCGACGTGATCAAGACCGTCACCGGTGAGGACGTGTCCATGGAGGAGCTGGGCGGCGCCGCCACCCACTCCGGCACGTCGGGCGTGGCCCACTACATGGGCGCCGACGAACAAGACGCCATCGACTACGTCAAGACGCTCCTGTCGCACCTGCCGGACAACAACCTTGAGGACCCGCCGAGTCTGGCCCCCGAGGAGGACCTCGGTGAAGAGGTCACCGACGGCGACCTGGCCCTGGACACCTTCATCCCGGACTCGGCCAACCAGCCCTACGACATCAAGCGGGTCATCGAGGCCGTCCTGGACGACGGTGACTTCCTGGAGGTGCACGAGCGCTTCGCGACCAACATCGTGGTGGGCTACGGCCGGGTGGACGGACGGTCCGTCGGTATCGTCGCCAACCAGCCGATGAGCTTCGCGGGTTGTCTGAACATCGACGCCTCCGAGAAGGCCGCCCGGTTCGTACGCACCTGTGACGCCTTCAACGTCCCGGTGTTGACCTTCGTGGACGTGCCCGGCTTCCTGCCCGGCACCGACCAGGAATGGGACGGCATCATCCGTCGTGGCGCCAAGCTCCTGTACGCCTACGCCGAGGCCACGGTCCCCCTGATCACGGTGATCACCCGCAAGGCCTTCGGCGGCGCCTACGACGTGATGGGCTCCAAGCACCTGGGCGCGGACATCAACCTGGCCTGGCCCACCGCGCAGATCGCGGTCATGGGCGCCCAGGGCGCGGTGAACATCCTGCACCGGCGCACCCTGGCCGGGGCCGAGGACGTCGAGGCCGAGCGGACCCGTCTGGTCGGCGAGTACGAGGACACCCTGTTGAACCCGTACGCGGCGGCCGAGCGCGGCTACGTCGACGGAGTCATCATGCCCTCCGAGACGCGGACCCAGATCGCCAAGGCGCTCAAGGCGCTGCGCAACAAGCGCAAGCAGCTTCCGCCCAAGAAGCACGGGAACATTCCGCTGTGAGCGCGCCGAACCCGTCATCGGACAGACCACCGCACCTGGTCGTGGTGCGCGGTGAACCCTCCGCCGAGGAGCTCGCCGCGCTCACGGCCGTGCTCACCGCCCGCGCGGCGGCGGCCCGTGCCGCGGCCGAGAAGGGCGAACCCGCGCGGTCCACGTCCGGATGGCGCGACCGATCACGCGGTATGCGTACCCCCTTGCGCCCCGGCCCCGGCGCCTGGCGCATGAGCACGAGATGAGCTTTGCCGTGCTCCTTCGTTCCCTAGACTCTTCGTTGAGCGGTCGGCGCGTGATCCGCTCCGCGCCCCAGCTGGAGGTTTTCCCATCGTGCGCAAAGTACTGATCGCCAATCGTGGTGAGATCGCCGTACGCATCGCCCGCGCCTGCCGTGACGCCGGCATCGAGAGCGTGGCCGTCTACGCCGAACCCGACCTGGACGCCCTGCACGTCAAGATCGCCGACCAGGCCCACTCGTTGGGCGGGTCCACCCCGGCCGACTCCTACCTGGCCATCGACAAACTCCTGGCCATCGCCGCCACCGCCGGCGCCGACGCCGTGCACCCCGGATACGGGTTCCTGGCCGAGAACGCCGAGTTCGCCCAGGCCGTCATCGACGCCGGCCTGACCTGGATCGGTCCGCCCCCGGCGGCGATCACCGCGCTGGGCGACAAGGTCCAGGCCCGCCACATCGCGCAGAAGGTCGGCGCCCCTCTGGTGGCCGGCACCCCCGACCCGGTCACCTCGGCCGAGGAGGTCGTGGCCTTCGCCCGAGAGCACGGGCTGCCGATCGCGATCAAGGCCGCCTTCGGCGGTGGCGGGCGCGGACTGAAGGTGGCCTACACCCTGGAAGAGGTCCCCGACGCCTACGAGTCGGCCGTGCGCGAGGCGGTGACGGCGTTCGGGCGTGGTGAGTGCTTCGTGGAGCGCTACCTGGACAAGCCCCGGCACGTGGAGACCCAGTGTCTGGCCGACGCCCACGGCAACGTCGTGGTGGTCTCCACCCGCGACTGCTCGCTGCAGCGCCGCCACCAGAAACTGGTGGAGGAGGCCCCCGCGCCGTTCCTCGATCAGGATCAGATGGAACGCCTGTACGCCTCCTCCAAGGCCATCCTCAAGGAGGCCGGGTACGTGGGCGCGGGCACCTGTGAGTTCCTGGTCGGTGTCGACGGCACCATCTCCTTCCTGGAGGTCAACACCCGTCTGCAGGTCGAGCACCCCGTCACCGAAGAGGTGACCGGTATCGACCTGGTGCGGGAGATGTTCCGCGTCGCCGACGGCGAGGAACTGGGTTATGACGACCCGGCCGTGCGCGGCCACTCCTTGGAGTTTCGGATCAACGCCGAGGACCCGGGCCGGGGCTTCATGCCGGCCCCGGGCACCATCACCGAGCTGTCCCTGCCCACCGGCCCGGGGGTGCGGGTGGACACCGGTTGCGAGGCCGGGTTCACCGTCCCGCAGGCCTTCGACTCGATGGTGGCCAAGCTGATCGTGACCGGCCGCACCCGCGCCGAGGCGTTGCAGCGCTCCAGGCGGGCGTTGGCCGAGTTCACCGTCGGTGGGATGCCCACCGTGATCCCCTTCCACCAGGCCGTGGTGACCGACGAGGCGTTCGCCCCCGCCGACCCCGACCAGGAGTTCGGGGTCTACACCCGCTGGATCGAGACCGAGTTCGAGAACACGATCACCCCGTGGGAGGGCGAGGCGGGTTCCGCCGAGCCGGCCGAGCGGGAGACCGTGACCGTGGAGGTCGGCGGTAAGCGCGTGGAGGTGGTCCTGCCCGCTTCCCTGGGCGTGGCCGCCGCCCCCGCCACCGATGGCAGGAGGAAGCGCGCCCCCCGTAAGGGCGGCGGCGCGGCGGTGGTCAGTGGTGACGCGTTGGTCTCACCGATGCAGGGCACCGTGGTCAAGGTCGTGGCCGAGGAGGGCGCCCAGGTCGCCGAGGGTGACACGGTGGTGGTCATCGAGGCCATGAAGATGGAGCAGCCGTTGAGCGCGCACAAGGCCGGTGCGGTGACCGGGTTGAAGGTCGCCCCGGGCGAGACCGTGGGCAACGGCGCCATCATCTGCGAGATCAAGGACGCCTGAGCGTCGGTTCGTTCCAGGGGCGTCGCGGGCGGGTCCCGCGGCGCCCCTGCGCCGTCCGGGCCCTTCGGGGTGATCCTCATCGCCCTCGAAAGCGGGAAGATCCAGCACAGCAAGGCTTCCGGGTCGAGGTGCGACAGAAATCGTTCGAGGGCGTATGGAAAACATAAGGAAACCGGACTAGTGTTCTCGATCGTGACGAACATCTGGGGACTGACACGAAGGTGGCACATCGACCTGTGCCGCTTCGCCAGCCACGCGTGTAGCTAGGTCCACGCGCGCCCGTCCGGGCTGCGCGCCGCCACGCCTTCCCCGTCGTCACCATCCTTTCCGGTGACACCCACCCGTTTCCCCTAGCCGGAGTCCTCGTACGCCCGCACACCGTGGCGTGCCCTCGTTCCGGCATCTCGCTTGGAGCCACTTCCGTGTCCACTCAGACCGACCAGGTCAAGCAGAGGCGGCGCTTTCCGCTTCCGTCCTTCGGAGTCCAGGTCCTCCTCGGCCTCGTCCTCGGCCTCGCCCTCGGTGTGGTCGCCCTCCAGATCGGACCGGTGGGCGACGGTGAGCCGAACTGGCTCGCCACCACCCTGGAGACCATCGGCAGCACCTTCGTCACCCTGCTGCGCACGATCGTGCCGCCGCTGATCGTCCTCGCCGTCATCTCCTCCATCGCCAACCTGCGCAACGTCACCAACGCCGCGCGTCTGGCCTGGAAGACCCTTCTGTGGTTCGCGATCACCGCGCTGGTCTCGGTCGCCATCGCCATCGCCCTCGGGCTGGCGATCCGTCCCGGCCTCAACAGCGCCGTGGACGACTCCAACCTGGCCGAACCGTCCAGCCACGGTTCCTGGCTCGCGTTCATCGAGAGCCTGGTGCCGGCCAACTTCCTGGGTCTGGCCGCCGAGACCAACGCCGACGACCTGAGCACCTCCCTCAGCTTCAACGCCCTGCAGCTGATCGTCATCGCGGTCGTGCTGGGCATCGCCGCCATCAAGGTCGGCAAGCCGGCCGAGCCCTTCATCAACTTCACCGAGTCGACCCTGCAGGTCGTGCTCAAGGCGCTGTGGTGGGTCATCCGCCTGGCCCCGATCGGCACCGTGGGTCTGCTGGGCAACGCCGTCTACAGCTACGGCTGGACCACCATCGGCGCACTCGGCAAGTTCACGATCACCATCTACGTCGGCCTGGCGCTGGTGCTGTTCGTCGTCTACCCGCTGGTCGCCCTGGTCAACGGGCTCTCGCCCGCCAAGTACTTCTCCGGGGTGTGGCCCGCGGTCCAGCTGGGCTTCGTGTCCCGCTCCTCGATGGGCACCATGCCCGTCACCCAGCGGGTCACCGAGCAGAACCTGGGCGTGCCCCGCTACTACTCGGCGTTCGCGGTGCCGTTCGGCGCGACCACCAAGATGGACGGTTGCGCCGCGATCTACCCGGCGATCTCGGCGATCTTCGTCGCCCAGTTCTTCGGGATCGATCTGGCGTTCACCGACTACCTGCTGATCGTGTTCGTCTCGGTCATCGGTTCGGCCGCGACCGCGGGCACCACCGGCGCCACGGTCATGCTCACCCTGACCCTGTCCACGGTGGGCCTGCCCCTGGAGGGCGTGGGTCTGCTGCTGGCCGTCGACCCGATCCTGGACATGGGGCGCACCGCGACCAACGTCGCCGGTCAGGCCCTGATCCCGGCCGTCGTCTCCAAGCGCGAGGGCATCCTCGACCTTGTCCGCTACAACGCCCCCCGGGGTTCCACCGGCTTCGTCCCGCTGGACGAGCCGGGCACCCTGTCCGCCGAGGAGCGGTCCGCCGAGGCGGAGGAGCGCGACCCCGAGGCCGAACGCGCCACCGCCGGTACGAGCGCGAAGAGCTAGCCCTCGCGCACGAACCGATCAAGAGGCCCGTCGGAAGTGTTCCGACGGGCCTCTTCGCGTCGGGTACCCGTGTGACCTGGCGACCTCGATGGAGAAACCGCGCACATCGGCCCGTCTTCGGGAACTGAGCGGGTCTCCTGTTCGTCACCGTGGATAAGGGAGGCGAGAGGAACGAAATGTCGCACCGCTTGGTAAGAACCACAGTGCTGACCGCCGGACTCGCGGCGGCGGTGATGACCGCGGCGGCGATGCCCGCCGCGGCCGACACCGAGATCGAGGCACCCACCACCCAGGAGATCGTCGAGGAGCTGGAGGGCGACGGTGTCTTCATCGACCCGTCCATCGAGCAGATCTCCACCGCCGACGAGGGAGCCCTGGAAGCCGCGGCAGAGGCCGCGGACTCCCCCGTCTACTACGTGATCCTGCCCTTCGAGGCCGCCACTTCCGAGGCCGGGGTCAACACGCTCATGGCCCCCGTCATGTCCGAGGTCGGTGACGGCGCCTACGGGATCCTGGGCGGTAGCGACCACTTCTACGTGACCTCCCCGAACCTGGACGACACCGAGGCGATCCGGGAGACCGCGCTCAACGATGGCGGCAACCAGATCGACACCCTCGCCGCGGTGCCACAGGCCGTGGAGACCACCGAGGCCCCGGCCGAGGCGCCCGGAGGTGGCGGTTCCGGTCTGGTGATGCTGGTCATCCTCGCACTGGTCGTCGCGGCCGGCGGCTGGTACGTGTACAAGAGCCGGCAAAAGCGCGAGGCCGAGAAGGCCAAGCAGCTCCAGGAGATCAAGCAGATGGCCACCGAGGACGTCGTACGCCTCGGCGAGGACGTCGCCCGACTGGAGATCGACCTCTCGGCGGTGGACGAAGCGACCCGCAACGACTACTCGCGGGCCATGGACTCCTACGACCAGGCCAAGTCGCTGCTGGACACCATCCAGGAGCCGGAGCAGATCAAGGCGGTCACCGGCGCTTTGGAGGACGGCCGGTACTACATGACGGCCACCCGGGCCCGGATGAACGGCGACCCGGTACCCGCGCGACGCGGCCCCTGCTTCTTCAACCCACAGCACGGCCCGTCCAGCGAGGACGTCACCTGGGCACCGCCCGGTGGCTCTCCCCGTTCGGTCACCGCGTGCCCCGTGTGCGCCCAGGCGGTGCGCACCGGAGGACAGCCGGACGTGCGCATGGTGGAGGTCGACGGTGACCGTCGTCCCTACTACGAAGCCGGTCCGGCCTACGCCCCCTACGCGGGCGGCTACTTCGGCATGAACATGATGATGGGCATGTTCACCGGCATGATGATGGGCTCCATGATGGGGTCGATGATGGGCGCCGGGATGATGGGCGCGGGCATGGAGGACGCCGGTGGCGACCTCGGTGGCGGCGACTTCGACGGCGGTGGCGACTTCGGGGACTTCGGCGGCTTCGACTTCTGACGCCTGACGACGAACGAGGGCCCCGGGAACGGTTCACACCGTCCCCGGGGCCCTTCGTCGTCATCATTCGGCGGGAACGAACGTCTCCGCCCGTTCGAGCACCCACCGGCGCACCGCCTCGGCGGTCTGCGCCGGGGGCGTACCCGTGGTGTCCAGCAGGGTCAGCGGCGCTTCGAGCCGGTCGGCCTCGGCCACCAGCCACTCCTGGTACTCCAGGGTCTCGTCGACACGTTCCCGGTCCCAGTCCCGCCAGGCCGGTCGGGACAGCAGCCGTCGGGTGAGGACCTGCGGGTCGCAGGTGAGCACCAGGTAGTGCACCCCGTCGAACAGGGCCCGCTCGGGCAGGTACTCCAACTCCGGTGGCGCCACCGTCCCGCACAGCACGACGGGCCGCCCGCTCTGTTGCACCATGGCGGCGGTACGCAGCCAGGTGGAACGGAACAGACGGTGGTCGTCGGCGGGGTCCCGTAGGCCGCCCACCCACAGCAGGTCCTGTTCGAGGACGACGAAACGGTCGCTCAACCCGGTCAGCAGGGCACGGGCCACGGTGGACTTCCCGGTCCCGCTGGGCCCGGCCACGCACAGCAACGGCAACCGCTGGAAGGGCCGGGTGTGCCCGCAGGAGGCACAACGCAGCAGATGCGGTCCCGCGCTCGTGTCCGGCTCGGGATCCCAATCGCCGCAGTGTCCGCAGATCAAGGGGTGCATGGTCGACTCACCACCCGGATCAGTCGAAGAGCTGTTCCAGGAAACCCTTGCGCCGACGGCGGTAGGGCCGGGGCGAGTCACGGTAGCCGCGGTATCCACGTGGGGAGTCCGGTCGGTAACCACCCGGAGAGTCGGGGTAGGCACCTCGGCCGCGGCTCGGGCTGTAGGGGTCCGGGGGCGGTGGCATGGTCGGAGCGGACGGCGTGATGCCGTAATGGCGCTCTTCGGCGGTGACGATGCGCTCCAGTTCACCCCGGTCGAGGAAGATGCCCTGACAACCGTCGCAGCGGTCGATATGGACGCCTTGACGGTCGAAGGTGCGCATTGGACTTTGGCATTTCGGGCAGATCACGCCCGAAGGCTAGGAGGATTCCCGTCAAAAACGGTTAAAGACCTGACCGGAACCCGCCGTGTGTCCTGCACAGATCCACACGGCGGGCGGGTTCCGCGGTTACTCGGGCGAGGCCAGCATGAGGGAGCGGGCCGCCTCGGTGACGCTGCCGGACAGCGACGGGTACACGGAGAAGGTGTGCGCGATGTCGTCCACGGTCAGGCGCTGCTGGACCGCTATCGACACACCCAGGATGAGCTCACTGGCGCGCGGGCCCACGATGACGCCGCCCAGGACGATGCCGGTGTGCTGACGACAGATGAGCTTGACGAAGCCCTCCTTGACCTGGGTCATCTTGGCGCGCGGGTTGGTGTTGAGCGGCAGGGTCACGATCCGGCCGTCCACCCGACCACTGCGGATGTCGTCCTCGCTGATGCCCACCGCGGCCAGTTCGGGGTGGGTGAACACGGTGGAGGCGACGGTGGACAGCTGGAGCGGGGCCACGGCCTCGCCCAGGGCGTGCCACATCGCGATGCGTCCCTGCATCGCGGCGACGGACGCCAGCATGTTCACGCCGGTGCAGTCACCGGCGGCGTAGACACCGGGGACGGTGGTGCGGGAGACCCGGTCCACCTCGACGAAGCCGCCGTCGCCAAGACCGACCCCGGCCTCCTGCAGGCCCAGTCCGTCGGTGTTGGGGATCATGCCGACGGTCATGAGGCAGTGGCTGCCGTCGACCGTGCGACCGTCGGAGAGGGTGACGCGTACGCCGTCCTCGGTGCGTACCACCGACTCGGCGCGGGTCTGGCTGAGGACCGTCATGCCACGGCGGGCGAAGACGCCCTCCAACACCTGGGCGGCGTCGGAGTCCTGGGTGGGCATGACCAGCTTGCGCGAGGAGACGAGGGTGACGTCGGAGCCCAGCGCCTGGTAAGCACTGGCGAACTCGGCCCCGGTGACACCGGAACCGACCACGATGAGCCGCTCGGGAAGTTCCTCCAGGTCGTAGAGGTGGCGCCACGTGAGGATGCGTTCCCCGTCCGGCACCGCGGTGGGCAGCTCACGGGGGTGGGCTCCCGTGGCCAGCAGGATGACGTCGGCGCGGATGCGCTGGTCGCCGACGGCCACGATGTGCGGGTCGACCAGGCGGGCCTCGCCGACCAGGACGTCGACCCCCTCCTTGACCAGGCGCGCTCGGGTGTCCTCGGACTGGGCCCGGGCCAGG
This sequence comes from Nocardiopsis sp. NPDC006832, assembly GCF_040635885.1. Lineage (NCBI taxonomy): Bacteria > Bacillati > Actinomycetota > Actinomycetes > Streptosporangiales > Nocardiopsidaceae > Nocardiopsis > Nocardiopsis sp. NPDC006832. Next base: position 15,979 of record NZ_JBEYLC010000030.1, read on the forward strand.
CGCTTGATCCGACCGTTCACGTGCCGGATGTCGACCTCGACCGCCTGCTCGCCCTCCGCGACCTCGGGGATGTTGATGCCCAGGAACGACGACTCGCGTACATAGGTCGTACGGGTGGAGGTGGCGATGAGGCTCTTGGAGGGAACGCAGTCGGTGAGGACGCAGGCGCCGCCGATGCCGTCGCGTTCCACCACCGTCACGTCCGCGCCGAGCTGCGCTGCGACCAATGCCGCCTCGTAGCCCCCGGGCCCGCCACCGATGATCACGACCTTCGTCACGCTGCCTCACTCCCTCTGCCGGTGATGCGCCATGCCCGTTCCCGGTCCGGGTGGACATTCGGGCACGACAGGCCACCACTAGGATTTATCGCTTTCCTCCATTGTCGGCCATACGGACCGCCGAAAACCGCAGGCGCCCCGCACGTCACCGCCCCGCACGCAGGTGGCCCCTCGTGTCCGAACCCACGACCTGCCCGGATGCGACGAACACCACCCGTGGGCACCAGGGGAGTTCACCAACGGTGACCGATTCGTTCGCCTCCGTTCCGACTCAGAACGCCCACCAGGCCGACACCACCACAGAGCGTTGCGTTCCGGAGTTATGTGATGACCCAGCGATAGCATCCGACTTGTGAGTGAATCAGAGCAACGGACGACCGGTGACGCGAAGGCGCTGGCGACGGAGGCGGCCAAGGAGCTGCTCACCCGGGCCGGCGCCGACAGTTTCGACGCCCTGGTGGTGCTCGGCTCCGGCTGGACCGGAGCGGTCGACACCCTGGGTTCGGCGGACATCGAGTTCGACGCCGTCGAACTACCCGGGTTCGTCGAACCCACCGCCGAGGGACACAGCGGACGCGTCCGCAGCATGTGGGTGGGCGACAAGCGCGTGGTCGCGTTCATGGGGCGGGTGCACATGTACGAGGGGCACGACGCGATGACGGTCGCGCACGCCGTGCGCACCGGCATCGCCGCCGGCGCCGAGGTGGTCGTGCTCACCGGATCATCCGGTTCCCTGCGCACCGACTTCGCGCCCGGGCAACCGGTGATCCTGCGCGACCACATCAACCTGACCGCGCGGTCGCCCCTGGTGGGCCCCGACTTCGTGGACATGAGCGCGGCCTACAGCACGCGACTGCGCGAGATCGCCCGCGAAGTGGACGCGTCACTGCCCGAAGGCGTGTACGTGGCGACCTCGGGTCCGCAGCTACAGACCCCGGCCGAACTCAAGATCCTGCGTCAGGCGGGCGCGGACGTGGTGGGGCGGTCGATCGCCCTGGAGACCGTCGCGGCCGTGGAGATGGGCGCCGAGGTCCTCGGGTTGACCATCGTCAGCAACGACGCGGCCGGCGCGGTGTTCGAGCCGTTCGAGGAGGGGAGGGCGCTGGAGATCGTCGAGCGGCGCTCCCACCGCCTCGGCGAACTCATCAACCGCGTCCTGACCTCCTTCTGAACCCCGCCGAACACGAGACGCCGAACATGGGAAAGGCCCGGTCGTGACCGGGCCCTCTCGTTTCGCGCCTCATACCAGAGGTGGGATTCAGGGCACCTCCGACCGGAACCGACGTGGTCGGTACCGGCGTGGCGAGCGTACACCCCGAGGCCATGGGGTGGACGGTACCGACCTTGGTTCCGGTCGGAGGTGGTGCTTTCCCCGGTGTGCCGCCGCGCGGGATCCCCGCAGACCCCGTTGGACTCGCGACGAGCGACACCTCTTACTTCCCATTATTCGGTTGAACCGCGCGCGTGCCTTGGAAAGAAGGTCCGGGTGGGTGGCCATCCGCGCGAAGCCCGCCCACCCGGAACACTCTCCCTTAGGCATGCCTAACCTAACCAGAACTTCCAGGTGCGCGTCAACCCCGAATTCGGCGAAGACGGAACCCGGCCGCCCGCCGTGCGGGGACCGGGTTCGATCCGGGGAAAGCGTGACTCAGGTCAGCAGCAGGACCGCCACGAGCTGCACCACGGCGGCCACCCCGACCACGATCACCTCCAAGGGGACCATCGTCTGCGGTCGGTCCTCGGCGCCCAACGCGGCGGGGCCCTCCTCGGCGACCACCTTGATGGGTCCGGGCAGCGGACGCGCCTTGTACCGCTCGGCGTCCTGGCGCAGGTCCCGCGCGATCAGTTCCACCGGGCGCATCTTGGTGGGATCCTCGTCCTCGCCCGAATCCAGGTAGCCGGAGTCCCGGCGCAGGTTCTCCCGGACCTTGGCCCGCTTGGTCTCCCGCAGCGGCCAGGAACGGAACTCGCCCTCGGGCGTGTGCACCCGCAGCACGTCCACGACGTCCACCCACACCACGGACGCCCAGGGCACGAACGTCTCCCGCAACGGGTTGACCATCCTGATCCCCCGTGGGGTGGAGACCACCCGAGGGCGCAGCCAGGCCAGGTAGACGCACGCGACGGTCAGCAGCAGGACCGAACCGGCGATCCAGGCCATCCGGTCGCTGCCCCGCAGCACCAGGTCCACCAACAGCAGGGCCGCGATGACGATCCACACGATCGCCATCACCCGAGAGGAGGTGGAGGCGTGGGTGACGGTGGCGCCCCGGGCGCCGTCTCTACCCGATGTCATCAGTTCGTCGCCCACTTCAACTGCGCGAACCCCGGCTTGATGATCCCGTTGATCAGCGACAACCGCTCGTCGAAGGGCAGGAACGCCGACTTCATGGCGTTGACCGTGAACCACTGCAAGTCGTCCCAGCCGTAGCCGAACGCCTCGCTGAGCTTGGCGAACTCCTCCGACAGGGTGACGCCGCTCTGGAGCCGGTTGTCGGTGTTGACGGTGACCCGGAAGCGCAGGTCGCGCAGCAGCCCGATCGGGTGTTCGGCGATGGAATCGGCGGCACCGGTCTGGATGTTGGAGCTCGGGCACATCTCCAGCGGCACCCGCTTGTCCCGCACGTACTGGGCCAACCGGCCCAGGCGCGGGGCACCGTTCTCCTCGACGGTGATGTCGTCGATGATGCGCACGCCATGGCCGAGACGGTCACAGCCGCACCACTGGAGCGCCTCCCAGATGGAGGGCAACCCGAACGCCTCACCGGCGTGGATGGTGAAGTGGAAGTTCTCCCGACGCAGGTACTCGAACGCGTCCAGGTGTCGGGTGGGCGGGTTGCCGGCCTCCGCCCCCGCGATGTCGAAACCGGACACGCCCTGGTCGCGGTAGCGGACCGCCAACTCGGCGATCTCCGAGGAGCGCGCCGCGTGCCGCATCGCGGTCACCAGCTGCCCGGTGCGGATGTCGTTCCCGGCGTCGGCCGCACGCTTGCGCCCCAGGTCCAGCCCCTCCTGGACGGCCTCGACGACCTCCTCCAGGCTGAGCCCGGCCTCCAGGTGCTGTTCGGGAGCGTAGCGCTGCTCGGCGTAGACCACGCCGTCGGCGGCCAGGTCCTCGGCCGCCTCCGCGGCGACCCGCACCAGGGACTCACGGGTCTGCATGACCGCCGTGGTGTGGGCGAAGGTCTCCAGGTACCGCTCCAGCGAACCGGAGTCGGAGGCCTCCCGGAACCAGTGGCCCAGTTCCTCCGCGTCGTAGGTGGGCAGTCCCTTGTAGCCCGTCTCGCGGGCCAGTTCCACCACCGTGGACGGACGAAGACCGCCATCGAGGTGGTCGTGGAGGAGCACCTTCGGCGCCCTCCGGATCTGTTCGACAGTCAGTGGCTGATTCATCTCATCAGGATGCCACTGGGAGGTGAGCGCACCCGACGGGGCGGCACGAAGTTGCCGAGAATCCGGCAGAAGCCACCGATCGGGTACTGGTCAGGCGAGCGCCTCTCGGTCCGCGTGCACGCCCTCGCGGGTGATGTCCCACAGCGCGGTGAGCGCTGTGGTGACCATGAAGCGGGTGCCCACGCCGATGGCGCGCTCGTCGACGTCGAAGGTGCCCCGATGCAGATCGAGCATGGGACCGTCCCAGTCCGGGGAGTGGGTGCCCAGCCGGGCCAACGCACCGGGAGCGTGCTCCAGGTACCAGGCGAAGTCCTCCCCGCCCAGGCTCTGCGCGGTGGGGGCGACCGCGTCGGGGCCCAGTGCCAGGGTGACGGCCTCGCGCATGATGTCGACGCTGGTGGCCTCGTTGATGGTGGGCGGCACTCCACGACGGTAGGTGACCTCGGTGTCGGCTCCGTAGGCGGACGCCACCGACTCCACCAGCCCCTTGACGATGTCGGGGGCCTGGTGCCAGGCCTCGTCGTCCAGGCAGCGCACGGTGCCCTCGGCCACGGCGTCGTCGGGGATGACGTTGGGGGCCGAACCGGCGCTGATGCGGCCCCAGACCAGGCTGAACCCGGCCCGTGGGTCGATGCGTCGGGACAGCACCGCGGGAAGTTCGGTGACCACCTTGCCCAGGGCGTAGACCAGGTCGGAGGTCAGGTGCGGACGGGCGGTGTGGCCGCCCGGTCCGGACAGGCGGACCAGGAGTTGGTCACAGGCGGCGGTGATGCCACCCGTGCGCAGCCCCACCCTGCCGACCATCAGCCGGGGGTCGCAGTGCAGGGCGAAGACGCGCTGTACGTCCTCCATCCCGCCGGCGTTGACCACCTCCACCGCCCCGCCGGGCAGCTCCTCGGCGGGCTGGAAGAGGAGCCGCACTCGGCCGGGCAGCGCACCCGCACGGGCCTGCTGGGCGAGGAAGATCCCCGTGGCCAGCAGGACCGTGGTGTGCACGTCGTGTCCGCAGGCGTGCGCGGCGCCCGGGACGGTGGAGCGGTAGGGGACGTCCTTCTCGTCCGCCAGGGGGAGGGCGTCGATGTCGGCGCGAAGGGCGACCAGGGGGCCGGGGCCCTCACCGACGTCACAGATCAGACCGGTGCCCTGGGGCAGTTCCTTGGGTTCCAGACCGACCGCGCGAAGACGTTCGGCGAGACGACCCGTGGTGCGGTGCTCGGCGAACGCGAGCTCCGGGTGCATGTGCAGGTCCCGGCGGAAGCCCGTGAGCTCCCGTTCATGGCGCGCCAGAAAAGCGGTCAACTGTTCCGGCAGGTCACGTCCCCGCATGGAGGGTCCCCTCTATTACTTCACACGTCGTTATCGTGCGCCGGCTCCGTCACCGACGCCGACCGTGGCACGGGTGGGGTCCGCGTCGAACTCGCCGGCCAGCAGGTCCACGACGTCCTGGAGCGAGCCTCCCTGGGAGACGACCGCACGCTGGCGTTCGTAGGAGGCGCCCTTGTCCAGGATCTCGGAGATCAGGTCCAGGTCCTCCGCGCAGCCCAGGCGGGCGGCGACCGGGGTCAACTCGCGGACCAGCTCGTACAGGTCGTCCCGGATCGGGACGGTGGTTCCGTACGAGTCCGTGATGACACGAGCGTCGAGTCCGTAACGGGTGGCCCGCCACTTGTTGTCGTTCACCACCCAGGACGGCGGGCTGGGCAAGCCGTACCCGCGGTCGAGCTGGTGATCGAACAACTCCACCAGGCTCTGGGAGAGAGCGGCGGCCATTCCCACCTCGCGCAAGGTGGGAATCCCGTCGAACATCCGGATCTCGATGGTGCCGAAGTCCGGGTGCGGACGGATGTCCCACCACACTTCCTTGATAGAGGCGATGGTACCTGCCTTGAGAAGGGTTTCGAGGTATTCCTCGAAAGCCGGCCAACCAGGGAGGTTGGGCGGCGGACCGGAGGTGGGGAGGGCACCGAAGACAATGGACCGCGCGGAGGCCAGTCCCGTGTCATATCCACCCCAGAATGGGGACGAAGCACTCAAAGCAAGAAAATGAGGGATGTACTTCGTGAGCGCGTTCACGATCGGAATGGCCTTCTCCTGGCCGCGCACCCCGACGTGCACATGAACGCCACAGGTGAGGATGCGCCGGGCCAACCACTGCATCTGCTCCACCAGCTCGCCGTAGCGCTCGCCCGGACTGAGCGACTGGTCCTGCCAGTGGTCCATCGGATGCGTGCCCGAACACGTCAGGACGGCGCCACGGGGCTCCAGCACCTCACGCATCCGGCCGACGTTGCGGGCGAGGTCGCGCTTGGCCTCCTCCACCGTCTCGCAGATCCCCGTCACCACCTCGATCTGGGACTGCATGAGTTCGTGGCGCAGCGGGGGTACCGCCGCGTCGGCACTGAGGTCCGGGAGTTCCGCGAGGAGTTCCCGCGCCTCCTGACGCAGGTGGCGACTGTTCCGATCGACGATCTGGAGTTCCCACTCCACGCCTAACGTCGCACGTTCGGATGACTTGAATGCGATTCCCATCTGCCCTCCGCAAGGTGTGGACGACCCTTCGGCCGTCTCACCGCTCAGCCCGGCGCACCGATTCGACCGGGACACGGGAGGACTACCCACCGTAAGCGTCGCGCATACGGACTTCAGGGCCAATAAACGGAGGAAATCACCCGCCGGAACCCTTTTTCACGGGCTTCCCATCCCGCCCGCGTCGCATTACCGAAGCCACTCCGATCGCGGTGGCGCCCGCCCCCATCAGCGACAATCCGTAGGCGAGGGTCCGACGGGCCCATCGACGCTCGGCCAGTGCCTTCTCGCTCGGGCGCAGCACCGGGGTCGGTCGTGTCCAATCCACCCCGGTCTCGTCCGGGCTCGGCAGCGAACCCGTGTACGGCGGCGGTATCGGCAGCCAGGTCGCCGTCCACGCCGCGCTGAACATCACCACGCGCATGACCAGGTTGATCCAGACCAGCAACCCCACCAGGACCGCGAAGGACGCGTACACCGGGTTGGCGAGCGTTCCGGCCAGCAGCGTCGCCGCCAGGGTCTTGAGCACCTCAAACCCGACCGCGCCCAGCAGAGCGCCCCGCCACATCATCCGGGTCGGCCGCCCCGTCCCCGACAACAGCGTGAACACCAGCAGGAACAGGCAGGTGTTCACGGCGATGGCGATCACCAACGCCAGGGCCCGCAACAGGAGGTTGGCCGGCAACGACTCGTCCAGGTCCACCAGGGACAACAACCAGACCGTCGCGGTCTGCATGACGCTGGTGAAGGCCACGGTGAACAGCAACGCCATGCCGAGCCCGAGCATCACCAGCAGATCGCCCAGCTTGCGCAGCACGGCGTTGGGGCCCTGTTTGACGCTCTTCAGCCAGATCGAGTGCAGCGCCTCGCGCAACGCCGCGACCGAGTTCAGCCCCGCGTACAGCAGACCGAGCGCCCCGATCACACTCGCGCCCACACGGGCGTCCGCGATCTGATCCATGGGCAGCTGCCGGGACAACCCCGGCAGCACCTCGTCGAGCGCGCCCTCCAGGTAGTGGGTGAGCTCCACCTGGCGAGCCGCCAGGAAACCCACGACCGCGAAGGCCAACGCCAACAGCGGGAAGAAGGACAGGAACGCGAAGTAGGTGACAGCGCCGGCCAACTGGTTGCCGTTGCGGTCCGTGTAACGCTCGCCGGCCCGCACCAGGTGGTCGAAGGCCGGAGATCGGTGCCGCAACCCCCAGTAGGCGTCCATCGCCATGTTCCGGTAGCGACCGGCCATGTCCTTGGCCCGATCCAAGACGCCGGCCATCGTCCTCCCTGTGTCCTGCCGGGCCTCCGCCGGCGCTTTGGCGTGTTCGGGCGCCCGAACGGAAGACCCCGTGATCCCCGGTGGATTCGCAACCCTAGCCTTGCCCCGGCCGACAAGGGAAAACCCCCCGCCCGGGCGGTACCGAACGCACGGCAGACTTGGACCCTGGATCAGCGGAGGCGACGGAGGTCGGGACGTGGGTGTCACCGGGGCGCGGTTGCGCGCGGTGTTGGGCGCGGGCGAGGGCGGCCCGGTCGGGACGTGGCCGGAGGCCGCGCCCGGGCCCACCGCGCTGACGGCCGGGTTCGTGAAGTGGTTCGGTGTCGAACCCTCCGGGCTCTGGCGCGCGCCGGGACGTGTGGCGTTGATGGGCGAGCACAACGCCGCCGTCGGAGGGCCCGCCCTGTTCGTCGCCCTTCCGTGGGGGATCACCGCGGCGATCGACGTCTCCGACGACGGTCGCACGCGAACGGCGACGCCCAACGGCCCGCTGAGCGATCGGCACCGGGCCACGCGTGAGGTGGCGGCCGTCGCGGCCTCCGCGCGCGCCTGTGGCCGGCTGGGCGACGGTCAGGGGATCCGGGTGATGTTCGGCGCGGATCTACCCGCGCACGCCTCCCTCGGACACTCCGCGGCGCTGGGCGCCGCCGTGACCCTGGCGCTGGCGGACCTGTCCGGGTCCGACCCGACCGAGGAGGTACCGGTGTCCAGGCGCGTGTGCCTGGACGCCGAGGCCGGTCGGGTCGTCCGGGTGAACCAGGGCAGCGGCCGCACCGCGCTCTTCCCCTTCGACCTGGCCGCGGCCGACCTGCGCCTGATCGTCGTCGACACCGGCGCACTCCCCCGGCGCGACCTCAGGCCGGTCCGTGCCGCCGAACTGTCCCGGGCCCAGGAACTCCTGGGTCCGCTTCGGGCGATCCAGGACCTGCGGGCGACCCTGCGCAGGATCCAGAACCCCGTGCTGCGCGACCGGGTGGAGTTCGCCGTCACCGAGACCCACCGGCTCAACGCGGCGGTCGGACTGCTGCGGACCGACCGGTTCGGCGAGGTCGGTCCGATCCTGTCCTCGTCCCACCTGTCCCTGCGCAAGTTCGACCTGCCGCTGCCGGCGGTGGAGGTGGCCGTGGAGGCCGCCGCGCTCGCGGGCGCCCGCGGTGCCCGGATGACCGGCTGGGCGGGAACCTGCTTCGCCCTGGTCCCGTCCGATCGGGTGGCGGACGTCACCCACGGGGTGATCGAAGCGTTCCGCCGCAGAGGCCGTCCCGAACCCCGTGTACGGGTGGCCGTGCCTTCGGAGGGCGCTCGCAGGGTGGCCTGATCCCGATCTCCGGGAGAGGTCGCCCCCTCTTTCCACTCTTAACCGGGATCGAAGCGAACCGGAATACTCTGTCAGCGATCACAAGGGACATAGGACATCAAGAGCGACACACGGCGCGGACCAGATAGGCGAACCCATGGCTGACCGACGACATCGGGGGGAACCCGGCTCGACCGGCGAACACAACAGAGGTGGCGTGTTCCGACGTTCCGGCGACCCCGAGAAGCCGGACGCTTTCGAGAAGCTCTACCGCTCGCGCGAGTCCGAGCAGCGTGTGGTGGGCGAGACCCGTCGCCTTCCCCCCGCCGACCAGGTGCCCCCGCACCGCGCCCGCAAGAGACGCACCCACAGCAGCGGACGCGAGTACGACGGCCGCGGCATCCAGCGTCGCGCGAAGGAGCAGCGCAAGAAGCGCTTCCGCAACACCCTGGTCGTCCTGTTGGTCCTGCTGCTGGTGGTGCCCGGAGGCTTCTACCTGTGGGCGAACTCGCGGCTGGAACGCGTGGAGGCCCTGCAGGACTACGAGGGCCGTCCGGACAGCGCTCGCGGCACCACGTACATGATCGTGGGCTCCGACAGCCGCGAGGGCATGGACGAGGAACAGATGCAGGAGTTGGCCACCGGCAACGCCGAGGGCCGCCGCACCGACACCATCATGATCCTGTACGTGCCGCGCGACGGCGAACCCACGATCGTGAGCGTGCCCCGCGACTCCTACGTCCCGATGCCCATCCCCGGCTACGCGGACAACAAGATCAACACGGCCTTCGCCGACTCGGTGTGCGGCGCCGACGAGGAGGGTGAGGAGGTCTGCGGTGGTCCCGCTCCCCTGGTCCAGGCCTTTGAACAGGCCTCGAACGTGCGGATCGACCACTACGTCGAGATCGGCATGGGCGGCTTCGTCGACCTGGTCGACGCCGTCGGCGGCGTGGAGCTGTGCCCCGAGGAACCGATGGCGGACCCGAAGGCGGGCCTGGACATCGAGGCGGGCTGCCAGGAGATGGACGGCGGCACCGCGTTGGGTTACGTCCGTACCCGAGCCACCCCCCGCGCCGACCTGGACCGGATCCAGCGTCAGCGCGAGTTCTTCTCCGCGCTGATTCAGGAGGCCAGCGCCCCCTCCACACTCTTCAACCCCTTCCAGTCCGTCCCCCTGGTACTCGCCGGCACCGACACGTTCATGGTCGACGAGGGCGACAAGCTGCGTCACCTGGCGACGATGCTGCTGGCGATGCGCGGCGGCACCCAGACCACGGCGGTGCCGGTCGGTGAGACCCCCACCCTGGACGGCGTGGGTTCGGTCGTGTTGTGGGACGAGAGCCGGTCGCAGCTGATGTTCGACGCCATGAACGAGGGCGAGCCGATCCCCGAGGAGGCCATGCAGGACTGATCCGGATCGGCGGCACCGTCGCGTCCTCGCGCCCGGCCCCCGTCACCGTCGTGGGAATCCCCCGATTCCACGGCCGGTACGGGGGCCGGTGCGCGTCCGGGGCCGTTCGGGGGAAACCCGTTCCGGGTTTCGGGGTTCGGGGGGATTTCGGAGAAAGTCGAAGGGCCCGTCACCGGAGTGACGGGCCCTTCTTCGTGACGTTCCGTACTGTGCGCGCCTACCCCCCAGCGGGCGCACGGCCGGCACGTCGGCTCGTGGTGGCCGAGGGGCTCGAAACCCGCTCTGGCCTGCCGGTTCTCACCGGCGTGTCTCCACCATAAGTCAAAGTTCGCCAAAGGTGCGAATCGTATGCACGTGTCATACATCGCACTAGGGCCGGGAACTCCCTCTCGACACCACCATCTTCCCACCACCGGCACTTCCATGGGGCCCGAACAGAGGAAACACGCCGGGTGAGTTCGTCGATCGCGTGAACTCGAAACCCCATGGAAACGGCATTTCACCGCGCATCGACCCCGGAGACGACGAAGCCCGGGTGCCCCCTTGGGGACACCCGGGCGTGAGCGGTGTCTCAGCGTGGGCGCCGGCTCAAGACGCCCTGGTGAGGAACCCTCCGCTCCTGCCTAGCCGAGACGCTTGCTCAGGTTCTCGTCCAGCGCGGCGAGGAACTGCTCGGTGGTCAGCCACTCCTGCTCGGAACCGACCAGCAGAGCGAGGTCCTTGGTCATCTGGCCGCCCTCGACGGTCTTGATGACGACGTCCTCAAGGGTGTTGGCGAACTCGATGACCTTCGGGGTGTTGTCCAGCTTGCCCCGGTGCTCCAGACCACGGGTCCACGCGAAGATGGAGGCGATCGGGTTGGTCGAGGTGGGCTTGCCCTGCTGGTGCTGGCGGTAGTGCCGGGTCACGGTGCCGTGGGCGGCCTCGGCCTCGACGGTACGGCCGTCCGCGGTGCGCAGCACCGAGGTCATCAGGCCGAGCGAGCCGTAGCCCTGGGCGACGGTGTCGGACTGGACGTCACCGTCGTAGTTCTTGCACGCCCAGACGTAGCCGCCCTCCCACTTGAGCGCGGCCGCGACCATGTCGTCGATCAAACGGTGCTCATAGGTCAGGCCGGCGGCGGCGAACTTGTCCTTGAACTCCGTCTCGAAGATCTCCTCGAACACGTCCTTGAACATGCCGTCGTAGGCCTTGAGGATCGTGTTCTTGGTGGACATGTAGACCGGGTAGTTGCGGTCCAGGCCGTAGTTGAGGCTGGCGCGCGCGAAGTCCTCGATGGACTTGCGGTAGTTGTACATGCCCATCGCGACACCGCCCGCCTCGGGGAAGTTCGCGACGTCGAACTCGACCGGCTGGCTGCCGTCGGCCGGGGTGTAGGTCATGGTGACCGTGCCGGGGCCGGGCACCTTGAAGTCGGTGGCCTTGTACTGGTCGCCGTGGGCGTGACGGCCGATGATGACCGGCTTGGTCCAGCCCGGCACCAGCCGCGGCACGTTCTCACAGATGATGGGCTCGCGGAAGACGACGCCGCCGAGGATGTTGCGGATGGTGCCGTTCGGCGACCGCCACATCTTCTTCAGGCCGAACTCCTCGACCCGGGCCTCGTCCGGCGTGATGGTGGCGCACTTGACGCCGACACCGTGCTCCTTGATCGCGTTGGCCGCGTCGACGGTGATCTGGTCGTCGGTGCGGTCGCGCTCCTCGATGCCCAGGTCGTAGTACTTCAGGTCGACGTCGAGGTACGGCAGGATCAGACGGTCCTTGATGAAGGACCAGATGATCCGGGTCATCTCGTCGCCGTCGAGCTCGACTACGGGGTTCTCGACCTTGATCTTGGCCATGGCTGTGTGGCTGTCCCTTCAGTCTTCGCTACCGCCTCTTGTCGCGCGAGACCCTCCGTCGGTTCGTGACCGACGTTCGGGCCGACACGCGCACGGCGATCCCCTGATCCCGCCGGGTGTCCGTGCCACCCGGGGAGGCGGTGCTTTTTCGGTGTCGAGGTATCTCGACATCAAGCTTATTAGACGCTCATGAGGAGAGTTGCGGCGCCACCCAGGCCAACACGATCAGCAGGACCGCGAGGGCCACCAATGTGGCCAGATCGACCCAACGGCGGCGCACCGCCAGCAGGCCGATCCAGTCCTTGGGCAGGAACAGGCGGAAGGTCGCCGCGAGCAACAGGGCTCCGGCGATGATGGCCGGCCCACGTTTGAAGTAGGCCGCGGCGACGACCACGATCCCCGCCGCCAAGGCGGACAACACGAGGGCGTAGGGCACCTGGGAGAGCCAATACGGCACCTTCCCCCTTGGTGTGTCCTCACCTCCGTCATCGGGGACGTTTCCGTCCGATCCCGCAACCTCAGCCTGCTCCGCGTCGTTCACCGCGTTCCGACCTGTTCGCTTTCGGGGTTTCCCGGCCGCCGCGCGGCTCGTCCTCACGGCCTCCCCCGGTGTCTGGCACGGACCGGCCACCAGACGGGACGAACGCTGTCCGAAACGGAAAGACGCTCCCCCGTGGCTCATGTTCCTGGCGTTTTCGATCGGCCCCGTTGAGATACGGGTTCCGGCACCGGGAGGGACCGCGCCCATTGTAGTCTCCGTCCCCGCCGACACCTCAGGGCTCACGGATACGGACATGGCGCACTCGGAGAGTCACCACGACCGTTTCCCACTTCCGAGGGGGACACAAGACCGTATTTCCAGGCCTTATCCCTCTAACTCCGAAGTAAGCGCGTAGAACACGTACCAGTCGGGTAACCCAGCCAGAGATGAGCGCACCGGTGAGCGAGGACCCCCATGAAGCCCACACCACGTGTAGACGGAACCGTCGTCCCCCGACAATCACCCCTCCCGCACCGACGCTCGTATCCGCATCGACCGCGCACGGCCGGTACTGGAGGAGTCACCGTGGAGGGTCCCTACCTACGGGTCGAGGAGAGCGCGGAGTTGTGTCCGCTCTCCGGTGAGGTCACCACCGTCGGCCGTGGCGAGGGGGCGGACATCCGCCTGGACGACCGCAGCGTCTCCCAGCTGCACGCCGAACTGATCCGTCGCGGGCCCTACGTCTACGTGGTGGACCTCGGGCTCTCCCGCAACGGCACCCGGGTCAACGGGCGCCCCATCGCCCGCCGCGTCCTTGAGGAAGGAGACGTGGTGAGCTTCGGCACCGCCCGCTGCCGGATCGGCGGTCTGCCCAAGGAACAGCTGAGCCCCGACAAGGTGCTGCGCCGTGGCTCGGCCCCCGAACTCACCCGCCGCGAACTGGACGTGCTCACCGCCCTGTGCAGGCCGGCGCTCTCGGAGGAGGCGTTCGTGGCCCCGGCCACCGCGCGCGACATCGCCGAGGCCCTGGTCGTCACCGAGGCCGCGGTCAAACAGCACCTGCTGCGCCTCTACCAGAAGTTCCGCATCCCGGAGGGACAGAACCGGCGCACCCGCCTGGCCAACGAGGTGGTGGCACTGGGTCTGGTCCGACCGATGCCCGTCGGCCACGCCCGCCGCGCCGGCTGACCCGGGTCTGGAGAACAAGGGGTGGGTCCGTTCGGGCCCACCCCTTCGTCGGGCTCCCGGTCAGGCGGAGATCCCGGCTTGGCGTTCGGCGGCCTCGACCACGTTGACCAGCAGCATCGCGCGGGTCATCGGACCCACGCCGCCCGGGTTCGGGGACAGGTGCCCGGCGACCTCGTCCACGCCCGCGGCCACGTCGCCGGCCAGGCCCGAGTCGGTGCGTGACACACCCACGTCCAGCACCGCGGCGCCCGGCTTGACCATGTCCGCGGTGATGAGCCCGGGTACACCCGCGCCGGCGACGACGATGTCGGCCTTGCGGGTGTGCTCGGCCAGGTCACGGGTGCCGGTGTGGCACAGGGTGACGGTGGCGTTCTCCGAGCGACGGGTCAGCAGCAGGCCGAGGGGGCGGCCCACGGTCACGCCACGGCCCACCACGACGACCTCGGCGCCCTTGATCGGCACCTCGTAGCGGCGCAGCAGCTCCACGATGCCGCGCGGGGTGCACGGCAGCGGGGCCTTCTCCATCAGGACGAGCTTGCCCAGGTTGACCGGTTGGAGGCCGTCGGCGTCCTTGACCGGGTCGATCAGTCCCAGCACCCGGTTCTCGTCCAGGCCCTTGGGCAGCGGCAACTGCACGATGTAACCGGTACAGGCCGGGTCCTCGTTGAGCTCGTGGACGGCCTGCTCCACCTGCTCCTGGGTGGCGTCGGCGGGCAGGTCGCGGCGGATGCTCGCGATGCCCACCTGCGCGCAGTCGCGGTGCTTGCCGCGCACGTAGGAGTGGCTGCCCGGGTCGTCGCCGACCAGGACGGTGCCCAGCCCGGGGGTGACGCCCTTGGCGTGCAGCTTCGCCACCCGCTCCATCAGCTCCTCGCGAATGGCCTTCGCGGTGGCCTTTCCGTCCAGAACGATCGCGCTCATGTGTTTCCCCTAGTGGAAGAAGTGGCGGGTGCCGGTGAGGTACATGGTGACCCCCACGGCCTCGGCGGCGGCGATGACCTCGGCGTCGCGCACGGAACCACCCGGCTGGACGACGGCGCTCACCCCGGCCTCGGTGAGGATCTCCAGGCCGTCCGCGAACGGGAAGAACGCGTCACTGGCCGCGACCGAACCCTTGACCCGGTCGGCGGCGCGGGTGACCGCCAGACGCGCGGAGTCGACCCGGTTGACCTGGCCCATGCCCACACCGATGGTCGCACCATCGGCGGCGAGGAGGATCGCGTTGGACTTGACCGCCCGCACGGCCTTCCAGGCGAAGTCGAGGTCGGCGAGGGTGGCTTCGTCGGCGGGGGTGCCGGTGGCCAGGGTCCAGGTGAGGGGGTCGTCACCCTCGGCGTCGATGACGTCGGTGTCCTGGACCAGCAGGCCGCCGCTGATCTGACGGGTCTCCTGACGGGGGCCCCGCGCCGGGTCGGCGACGACCAGCAGGCGGATGTTCTTCTTCTTGGAGAGGGTGGCGACGGCCTCGTCGGTGAACGCGGGGGCGACCACGACCTCGGTGAAGATCTCGGAGATCTGCGCGGCCAGCCCGGCGCCGACCTCGCGGTTGGTGGCGATCACCCCGCCGAACGCGGACACCGGGTCGCAGGCGTGCGCCTTGCGGTGGGCCTCCGTGTTGTCGACGCCCACGGCGATCCCGCAGGGGTTGGCGTGCTTGATGATGGCCACGCACGGCTGTTCGAAGTCGTAGGCGGCGCGCAGGGCGGCGTCGGAGTCGACGTAGTTGTTGTACGACATCGCCTTGCCGTGCAACTGCTCCGCGCCGGCCAGACCGCCGCTCGCACCGGCCTCGGTGTAGAGCGCGGCCTTCTGGTGCGGGTTCTCCCCGTAGCGCAGGGTGTCCTGGCGGGTGTACACCGAAGCGCGAAAGTCCGACCAGCCGGTCTCCGCCGCCTCGCCGTCGGGGGCGTAGGTGGAGGCGAACCAGTCGGCGACCGCGGCGTCGTAGGCGGCGGTGTGCTGGAAGGCCTTCCCGGCCAGGGCCTTGCGCCGGTCGAGGGTGAACCCGCCGCCGCGCACGGCCTCCAGCACCGTGTCGTAGGCGGTCGGGTCGACCACGATCGCCACACTGCCGTGGTTCTTGGCGGAGGCGCGGACCATGGCGGGACCGCCGATGTCGATCTTCTCGATGCAGTCGGCCTCGGAGGCACCCGAGGCGACGGTGTCGGAGAAGGGATAGAGGTTGACCACGACCAGGTCGAAGGGGGCGATGCCCAGCTCGTCGATCTTGGCGACGTGCTCGGGGTCGCCCTGGTCGGCGAGCAGTCCGGCGTGGACCGCGGGGTGGAGGGTCTTGACCCTCCCCTCCATGATCTCGGGGAAGCCCGTGACGTCCTCGACCGGGGTGACGGCGACGCCCGCCTCGGTGAGCTTGGCCGCGGTCGAGCCGGTGGAGACGATCTCCACCCCGGCGGCGGCCAGGCCGGCGCCCAGCTCCGTCAGGCCGGTCTTGTCGTACACACTGATCAACGCACGCCTGATGGCCTGTCGGGTCACCGGTTCTCCTCTGTGTCGGTGCGGCCGAACCGCACGTGCCTACCGTCGATGGTCCAGCCCTCGCGGGCGAGCCGGCCGACCGTGTCGACCAGCATGCGCCGCTCCACGACCTTGATCCGTTCGTGGAGGGCGGACTCGTCGTCACCGTCCTCGACGGGCACCGTGACCTGGTCGATGATCGGACCGGAGTCGACGCCCTCGTCGAGGAAGTGGATGGTGGTGCCGGTGACGCGGACACCGTGGGCGAGCGCGTCGCGTACCGCGTGCGCGCCGGGGAAGGAGGGGAGCAGGGCCGGGTGGATGTTGACCGCTTGGTGGCGTCCCACCACGGCGGGGCCGAGGATGCGCATGAATCCGGCGGAGACGACCAGGTCGGGCTCGTACTCGGCGATCCGGTCGGACATGGCGGTGTCCCACTCGGCACGGTCGCCGTAGGCACGGAAGGGCACCACGAACGTGGGTACGCCGGCGGCCTCGGCCACCTCCACCCCGCGGGTTCCTTCACGGTCGGCGCCGACGGCGACGATCTCCACCCCGTAGGCGGGGTCCTTCGCGGCTTCCATCAGGGCGGCCATGTTGCTGCCTGTCCCCGATATGAGAACCACCACTCGCGCGGACAAAGCGTGCTTCTCCCTCATGTGTAGAAGAACGGTGTGGGAACACCGGGTCCCCACGTCCGGGGGCGCCGGGGGACGGCGCAGCATCCGGAAAAATCGCGTACGCCGGGCATGATCGACTGGCATGGGCACAGTCGGCCCGTCCGCGCTCCCACCCTATCGGGCCGGGTAGCGTCTACCCCACGCGGACCTTGAGTTCCCCGCGCGCACGAAGAGCCCCGCCTCCGTCCCGGCGGAGGTGGTCCACGGCGCCCCACCTGCATCGGCGCCACCGAAGGAGTGAACCTGTGACCGACAACAGCCCGGAGACCCAGGCCGACGACCGTTCTCCGAAGGTCGAGCGAGGCGGCCTGTGGGGTCTGTTCCTGGGCCTTGCGGGTCTGTTGTTCCCGCCCTATAGCGGTGTGCTGTCCGCGATGGGCGTGGTGCAGGGCCTGCGAGCCCGGCGGGCCGCGCGGACCAACGGTTCCGAGGCCCCGGGGGCCCTGTCGAGCATGGTCCTCGGCGTGGTCGGTGTGGTCATCTCCGCGTCGATGCTCTCCGTCCTGTTCATCTACAACGACCAGGTCACCGAGTACCGGGACTGCGCGGCGCGAGCGCACACGGTCTCCTCGCAGAAGGCGTGCGACGAGGCCTGGGAGTCCGACACCGGCCTCCCCCCGGTCGTCGTCGGAGGGTAGCTCCGGCCTCCCGCACCGCGGGGGTGCCCGTTCACGTTCGGTGAGGGGCGGCGGGATGATCCCGCCGCCCCTTTCGTGTGCCCATAGGCCGAACATCCGACTTCTCCCCACAGAGCACCCCTGGTCGGAGCAGTTTCCGGACACCTTCGACAAGAAAAAGGGTTGTTTCTGAAACCACCAAGCACACCCAAAGGGATTACACTTAGTATTCAATCGTTCACTAAAAGTGCTGCCATGTCTGCGTGGAGAGGACCCGATGGACACCGACGTCCCCGGCTCGTCCGGACCGGAACTGAAGGAGTACACCGCACTGTTGAGGCGCCGCCGGCGCCTCGTGTGCGTCGGCGTGCTCGGCGGCCTGGTCCTCGCCACCGCCGGGGCTCTCGCCGTGCCCTCCACCTACACCTCGGTCGCGTCGGTCCAGGTCCACCCCACCGAGATGGCGGAGTTCACCGGAGAACGGTCCGGCCGGCTGACCGGCGAGGTCAACCTCGACAGTGAGGCCCAGATCGTGTTCTCGGAGCGGGTGACCGGAACCACCGCCGAGGAGCTCCCCGGTTCACTCACCTCAGAGGACGTGCGCGAGAACATCGAGGTGACCGTTCCGCCCAACAGCAACATCCTGGAACTGAGCTACTCCGCGGGCAGCCCGGAACTGGCACGCGAGGGCGCCGATTCCCTCGCCGACGTGTACCTGGCGCAGCGGGAGGCCCAGGCCCACAGCCTCATCGAGGGGCGGTTGGAGGCCCTGCGCGCCGAACAGCAGGACCGTTACGACGAACTGACCGAATCGACCGGGGCGGGCCCGGGGACCGCCGGTACGGACGCCGACGCCGAGGCCCTTCGTCAGGAGATCGCCGACATCGGCAACGGCATCACCCCCCTGAGCGCCCTGCGCGAGACGGTCTCCCCCGGCCAGGTCATCACCCCCGCTTCGCTTCCCGAGTCGCCCTCCTCCCCCATCCTGACCTTGTGGACCGTCGCGGGCGCCGCGCTCGGTCTACTGGTCGGCCTCCTGGCCGCCGTGATCCGCGACCGGATGGACCCGCGCCTGCGGGACGTCGAGGAGACCGAGCGGATCGGCGCCCTGCCCGTCCTGCTCGACCTGTCCGCCCCCGGGAAGCAGTCCGGCCGTTCACCCGGACTGCTCGACGACACCACCCCGGCCGGGCAGCGGGCCAACGAGTTCGCGCACCTGGTCCGGGCCCGAACGGCCGGGACCGATGACGGCGGCACCGAGGCCGACGAACCCGCTCAGGGGCGGGTGATCATGGTCACCGGAACCACCCCCGGGCGCGCCGGTACCGCCGCCGCGGTGAACCTGGCCGCCGCGCTGGCCCGTGGCGGCGCCGACACCCTGCTGGTCTGCGCGGACCCGCGCACCGACTCCGCCCGGGAACTCCTCGGGCTGCCCGATGGCCCCGGCCTGGCCGACGTCCTCGTCGATGGGGAGGACCCCGCCGAGTTGGCGACGCACCCCGCCCACACGCCCAGGCTGCGAGTACTGCGGCATGGGTCCACCGGCGCCGTGGCGCCCCTCCAGAGCGGCGCCGCCGAACTCGTCGACCTGCTGCGTTCGCGCGCGGGCTTCGTGGTCGTGGCCACCGCCTCCGCCGGGGAGCGCGCCGACGTCCACGCCCTCGCCGCCTCCGCCGACCTGTTGGTACCGGTGGTGGAACTGGGCCTGAGCCTGCGTTCGGACCTGACCGACCTGGTCACCGCGGGAGCCCGGTTCGGGGTGACCGTCCCCGGTTCGATCACGGTTCCGCGCCAGCCCGGCCCCGGACCCGTCCCGACTCCGCCCATGCCGGTGCCGCCCGCGCCGCGTCCGCCCAGTGAGTCCAGGACCACCACCGACCGGTCGTGTGAGGCGGCGCTGCCGGCCGCCGGTGGGTCCGCGTCCGTCGGATCCCGGCGTTGACGGCCCTGGGCGCGGCCTCTGGGGGGACGCGTTCGGCGGGCGTGACCTGGCAGGTCACCGCACGAGCCGGAGCCACCCCGGCGACCGGGTGGCCGCTCATCTGGTTGTTGGCCGGGTATCCACTGTGGTGGGCGCTCGGGATGGGCCAGTTCGCCTACTGGCTGTTCGCGGTGCCGATGCTCGCCGAACTGGTGCGCCGACACCGCGCGGTGGGCCTGCGGGTACCACCCTGGTTCTGGTTGTGGGCGCTGTTCCTGGTGTGGACGATGCTCGGTTCGGCGTTGGTGTCGGTGGAGATGCCCGGGACGGTGCCGGACAGCGGCGGCTACCCCGGCGCGATGCTGCGGGTGATCAACTACCTGGTGCTCACCGTGGTGATGCTCTACGTCGGCAACCTCACCGAACGTGAACTGCCGGTCCGTCTGGTGGCGGGGTCGTTGGCGGTACTGTGCCTGGTCACCATCGCCGGCGGTTACCTGGGGATGCTCGCGCCGACGTTCGAGTTCACCGCTCCACTGGAATACCTGTTGCCGGGCGCCCTGGTGTCCGACCCTTACATGCAAACGCTGATCCATCCCGCGTCGGCGCAGGTCATGGACATCTTCGGATATGAGTCGGCCCGTCCGAAGGCCCCCTGGGAGTACACCAACATCTGGGGCTACATGCTCTCCCTGCTGTTGGTGTGGCTCATGGTGGCCTGGGTGGCCCAGGGGACCGGCTGGGCACGTTGGGGCGCGCTCCTCGCGGCCGCGGTGTCGGTGGCCCCGATCGTGTACTCGCTGAACCGCGCCCTGTGGGCCGGCCTGGTGCTCTCAATGGCCTTCGGCGCCGCTCAGGCGCTGCGTCGGGGTCGGGTGGTGTTGGTGGGCGCCGGCGTGGTCGCCACCATCACGCTGTTGCTCGCGCTGGCGGTGTCCCCGCTGGCGGACGTGGTACGCGAGCGGGCCGAGAACCCGCACAGCGACGACGGGCGCGCGGCCACCAACGCCGCGTCGGTGGAGGCCGCCGACCTGTCGCCGATCGTGGGCTGGGGCACCACCCGTGAGGGGTTGGGCAGCTCCGACTCGATCGCCATCGGCCCCAGCCCCGAGTGCCCGGGCTGTGGCCAGCACGTGATCGGCAACGCCGGTCAGCTGTGGATGACGCTCATCGCCTCCGGGTGGGTGGGCACGGCCCTGTTCGTGGCGTTCTTCGCACTGGTGGCCTGGCGGTATCGGGCCGCGACGACCCTGGTCGGGCAGGCCGCCCTGCTCACCGTGCTGCTTCTGTTCTGGTACATGTTCTTCTACGTCGCGCTCATGTCCCCGCTCGCCGTCACCATGATCTCCGTCGCCCTGCTGTGGCGGGTCGAGGAACCCCTGGTGGCCGGGCGTCGGACAGCGCGGGCCGGGGGTGCCTGGTGAGGACCGAGACCACCTACCTGACCGATCTGGCCGCCGTACTGTGGCCATGCGGCGGGCTACTCGGGCAGGGAGACGGCAGTGTGCTGCGCATGGCGCCCCGCGACCGGGGCAACCAGTACCTTCCGGTACCCAACGCGCACAACCCGCGGGTGATCCTGCCCGCGGGCAACCGCTCGGTGGCGACCCGGGGCATCACCTCGTTCGCGCAGGGCCACTCCCTCAAGGAACGGCTGCGCACCCTGGTGTTGGCGGGCGCCTTCGCCACCGGGATGGCGCCGCTGCTGCTGCGCGACCGCCTCTACGTGGGCGCGGGTCCGGGCATCGAGCACGCGCTCACCACCGCGCTCGACCGCGAACTCGCCATCGCCATCCACGTGGGACCACCGCGCGCCAACCGCAAACCGGTCCTGCTGCTGCTCACCCCGGGCGGGCGGACCATCGGATACGCCAAGGTCGCCATCAACGAACTCACCGCGCGGCTGGTGCGGGCCGAGACCCGGGCGCTGCGTCACCTGGCAGAGAGACCGATGCGGGACGTGACCGTCCCCCGTCTGCTCTACGACGGCGAGTGGAACGGCCAACCCCTGCTGGTGCAGGAGGCCCTGCCCGTCGGCGACCAGACCGACCGACCCACCCGCCGCCAGCTGCTGCGCTGCGTCACCCAGATCGTCTCCCTCGCCCCGATCCGAGAGCGCCACCTGTCGGCGAGCCCCTACCGGCGTTCCCTGGACGAACGCATCGCCAAGCTGGGTTCGCGCCCGGAGGTCGCGCCCCTGCGCGCCGCGCTGCGCCGGCTGCCCGACGTACTGCTGCCCTTCGGTGCCTGGCACGGCGACCTGACCCGGTGGAACATCGCCGGTACGGCGCGGCGCGCGTTCGTATGGGACTGGGAACGCCTGGCCATGGACGCGCCCGCCGGGTTCGACGCGCTGCACTACAACCTCAACGAGTGCGTCCAGGCGGGGGTCCATCCGGGGGTCCACCGCTGGTTGGACAGCGGTTCACGACTGCTGCGCGACCCCCTCATGGCCGAGCTCGGACTGCGTCCGCACACGGTGTCCACGGTGATGGCGCTGTACCTGATCGACCTGGCCACCCGCTACCTGCACGACCGGCAGGCGGAGAGCGGTGGCCACCTCGCCGCGGTCGACGACTGGCTGCTCCCCGCGTTGGAGGGCCTCCAGGAGAGAGCCGCGCATGAAGCCGCCCACGCCGGCTGATCCGGCGTGGTCCCACCCCGTTCACACCCTCTTCGCCATCCGCCTCTCATCGAAGGAAATCGTGATGCCTCGGGCCACCTCCATGTTGATCCGCCTGGCCGTGCCGGCCAAGCGTGCTCTGCTGCCCATCGCCGACGGGCTGGGCGGCATGACCCGCCACGCCAGGGCGCTGCCGGACTTCCTCATCTGTGGTGCCCAACGTTCGGGGACCACCTCCCTGTTCAAGACGTTGAACCTGCACCCCGCGGCCACCGGCCCGGTCCTGCGCAAGGGTGTCCACTACTTCGACACCGGACACCACAACGGCCTGGACTGGTACCGGTCGCACTTTCCCCTGCGCAACGTCCTGCGCGCCCGATGGGGCCGCCCCCGGATCCGGGTGTTCGAGTCCAGCCCCTACTACCTGTTCCACCCCCTCGCGGCGGAGCGGATCTCTCGTGAACTGCCGGAGACGAAGGTGGTGGTGATCCTGCGCGACCCGGTGGAGCGGGCGTATTCGGCGCACGCCCACGAGACCGCGCGGGGCTTCGAGACCGAACCGTTCGCGCGCGCCATCGAGTTGGAGGATCGGCGGCTGTCCGGGGCGGAGGAACGGCTGATCGCCGACCCGACCCACTACTCCCGCTCGCACCAGCACCACGGCTACGTGGCACGGGGGAACTACGTGGACCAGTTGATCCGAATGGAACGTCACCTCGGCCGCGAG
The DNA here is from genome assembly GCF_040635885.1 of Nocardiopsis sp. NPDC006832. Lineage (NCBI taxonomy): Bacteria > Bacillati > Actinomycetota > Actinomycetes > Streptosporangiales > Nocardiopsidaceae > Nocardiopsis > Nocardiopsis sp. NPDC006832. The sequence continues at coordinate 38,710 of NZ_JBEYLC010000030.1, forward strand.
CGGATGCACGTGGTGGACTACGCCGACCTGTTCGACGGCACCTCCCGGACGGTGGCGGAGATCATCCGTTTCCTGGAGCTGCCATCGGTCTCGATGGAACCACCCGGGCGGCACAACGCCCGCAAGAGGGCGATGATGCCCGAGTCCCTGCGAGCGGAGCTCACCTCCAGGTTCGCCGAGAACGACGCCCGGTTGGCCCATTGGTGGGGGCGAACCCCCTCGTGGTGCCGGTGAGGACTTCCGAGCGCCGGTCCGACGGCGGGCTGCGGCGCGTTCTGCGCGGCGGTGTGGTGAACATGGCCGGCGCGGTGGTGGGCGCCGCGCTCAACCTCGCGTTGATCGTGGCGATCACCCGGGCCTTCTCACAGGAGACCGCGGGGTTGCTGTTCTCCGCCACCTCGGTGTTCCTCATCATGGCGGCGGTGGCCGGCCTGGGCGCCCCGGACGGGCTGGTGTACTTCATCGCCCGAATGCGGCTGTTCGGCCGGGCCGGGGGTGTTCCGGCGCTGTTAAGGACGGCCATGGGACCGGCGGTGGTGCTGTCGCTGGTGGTGGCGCTGCTCCTGTTCGTGTTCGCCCGGCCCCTGGCCCAGGCCCTGGGCCCGGAGGAGGCGGCCGCGTACCTGCGCCTGCTCGCCGTGTTCCTGCCGTTCGCCGTGCTCACGGACTCCGCGCTGGCCGCCACCCGCGCCCACCACGACATGGTGACGACGGCGCTGGTGGACAAGGTCGGTCGGCCCTCCGCGCAGTTGGTTCTGGTGGGGTTGATCGTGTTGAGCGGCTCGGCGGGGCTGCTCGCCCTGGCGTGGGCCGGGCCGTATCTGCCGGCGGCGGTGCTGGCCTGGTTCTGGTTGGGCAGGATCGTCCACCGGGCGGGCCCCGATAGGACGGCTCCCGATCCGGACGGCGCGTCGGATCGGGCGCGGACGCAGGCCGAACGGGTCACCCCGGCGGCGTTCTGGTCCTTCGCCCTGCCCCGGGCCCTGGGCGGGGTGGCCCAGATGGGCGTGCAGCGCGGCGGCGTGGTGATGGTGGCGTTGTTGAGCGGGTTGACCGGCGCCGCGATCTTCACCGCCGCCACGCGGATCATGGTGGTGGGACAGTTCGGGACCCAGGCGGTGCTGAACGCCGCCCAACCGCGCTTCGCCGAACTGTTGGCCTCGCGCGACCACACCGGGGTCCGTTCGCTGTACCAGGCGGGAACGGCCTGGCTGGTGTGCCTGACCTGGCCGCTCTACCTGTCGGCACTGGTGTTCGCGCCCGAGGTGATGCGGCTGTTCGGCGCCGAGTACGACACCGGCGCGACCGTGCTGGTGATCGTCTGCGCCGGGCAACTCGCCGCGTCCGTCCTGGGGATGGGCGACCTGGTCCTCACCATGACCGGACGCACCGGGCTGAACCTGCTGAACAACCTGCTCTCCCTCCTGGTCAACGTGGGTGTGTGCGTGCTGCTGGTGCCCTCCCACGGAGCACCCGGTGCCGCCGTGGCCCTGGTGTCGGCCGTCCTGCTGCGTAAGGTCCTGCCGCTGTGGCAGCTACGGACCACGGTGGCACTGCACCCGGTGAGCGGGCCGGTGTCGGTGGCCGTCGGCGGGACCCTGGTGTGGTTCGGCGTGCTGCCGCTCCTGGCCGAGGCGGGTCTCGGTGGCGGGCTGCCCACCCTGGTCCTGGCCGTGGGCGTGGGCGCGCTCGGCCATCTGGCCTCGCTCTGGTGGGCGCGCGACCATCTCGAACTCCACCTACGGAAGTGATCCGCGCTCCTGCGAGCCTCCCCCGACCCCCCTCTTCGTTCATCACCCACAGCAATGAATGGAGTACGCATTGTCCGCGCGTCCGGTTCTCCTAGTGGCCTCCAGCGGCGGCCACCTCACCCAGTTGTGCTCGCTACGCCCCTGGTGGCGGGGGAAGGAGCGGGTGTGGGTCACCTTCCGCACCCCCGACGCCGAGTCCGTACTCGGTGACGAGTCGGTCCGTTGGGCCCACCACCCCACCACCCGCAACGTCGGCAACCTGCTGCGCAACACCGGGCTCGCCCTGCGAACGATGCGCGAACGGCGCCCGTCGGTGGTGGTCAGCACCGGGGCCGGGGTGGCCCTGCCGTTCTTCGTCCTGGCGTGGCTGCTGCGGATCCCGACCGTCTACATCGAGGTCTACGACCGCATCGACACCCCCACGCTCACCGCACGGCTCTGCAGGCCGTTCACCCGTCTGTTCCTCGCCCAGTGGGAGGAACAGCGCTCGTTCATGCCGACCGCGATCACCGTAGGACCGCTCCTGTGACCGAACAGACCACATCCCACCGTCCCCGCCGCGGGGGCGACGACGCCCATCCCGACGTGGTCGTCAGTGTCGGAACCGACCACCACGCGTTCGACCGGCTCGTGCGCTGGGTCGACGACTACGCCCGCCGCCACCCCGACCTGCGCGTGCTCGTCCAGCACGGACACAGCGCGGCCCCGTCCCGAGCCACGGGATCGCCGTTCCTGCCCGGGAACGAGCTGTCCGAGGCCATGGGGCGCGCCGGGGTGGTGGTGTGCCACGGCGGGCCCGGCACCATCATCCAGGCCCGGACCGCGGGCCGCCTACCGATCGTGGTGGCGCGCGATCCGGAGCTGGACGAACACGTCGACGCCCACCAGCTCCTGTTCGCCGACCGGTTGGAGGGGGCCGGGCGGGCCCGCGTCTGCTCGACCGCCCAGCAGTTGCACGCCCTCATCGACAAGGCGTTGTCCTCGCCGGCGGACTTCCGGGTGGACCCGGCCGCCGACAGTGGCCCGGGCGACGCGGCCGAACGCGCCGGGACGCTCATCGACCTGCTCAGCGAACAGGAGGCTCCCGAACCCCGGACCAACCCGACGGGCGCCGACGAGGAGTGGCCGCGGGTGACCGTGGTGGTGCCCACCCGGGACCGCCCCGAGCTGCTGCGCCGTACGCTCCGGGCGGTGGCCGAGCAGGATTACCCGGGGCGGATCACGGCCATCGTGGTCTTCGACAACAGCCGACCCGACGACTCGTTGGCCCGGGACGAGGGCGAACGACCCGTCCGGGTGGTGACCAACTCGCTCACCCCGGGGCTGGCGGGGGCGCGGAACACCGGGGTCCTGGCCGCCGACACCGAACTCGTGGCGTTCTGCGACGACGACGACACCTGGATGCCCGGCAAGCTGCGCACCCAGGTGGAGGTCCTGCGGGCCGAGCCGGAGACCGAGATGGTGTGCTGCGGAATCCGGGTGGTCTACGACAAGGTCGAGACCGAACGGGTCCTGGACCGCACCCACGTCACCTATCGGGACCTGTTGGCGTCGCGCCTGACCGAGCTGCATCCCTCCTCCTTCCTCATCCGCCGGTCCGCCATGGTGGACGGCTGCGGCACGGTGAGCGAGGAGATCCCGGGCAGCTACGCCGAGGACTACGAGCTGTTGCTGCGGCTGGCCAAGCGGGCACCGATCCGCAACGTCCCCGAGGCGGGGGTGCGGGTGCTGTGGCACCGCAAGTCGTTCTTCTCCGAGCGGTGGCAGACCATCTCCACCGCGCTGCGCTGGCTGCTGGAGAAGTACCCCGAGTTCCGGGTGGTGCCGCGCGGATACGCCCGCGTCGCCGGTCAGATCGCCTTCGCCGAGGCCTCGGCCGGGCACCGTGGGGCTGCGCTGAGGTGGATCGGCACCACCCTGCGCACCCGCCCACTCGAAGGACGCGCCCATGTGGCGTTCCTGGTGGTCTGCGGAGTGCCGCCGGGATGGATCCTGCGTCTACTGCACCTGCGCGGCAAGGGGGTCTGAGCACCGCCGGGGCGCGCTCCCGCACCGCGCCCCGGCGGCGTCACCCACTGGGGAAAAGACGTGGTCTCCGCCGAAGGTGGACGGATAGTCTCCGCTCATGGGGTCCGGCACACGGCCGGACGAGAGCGAGGGGGCGCACATGATCAGAGAGGCCACCGACGAGGACGTCGCGGCGGCGGCGGACACGTTGGCCGCGGCGTTCGCGGACTATCCCTTCACCAGGCACACCATCTCCGCCGACGACCACCTCACCCGGCTCCGGGAGTTCCAACGGATCTTCCTCGCCGAGGTCGGCCTGCCGCACGGACGTGTGTGGGTCAGCGAGGACCTGGCCGCGGTCGCCGTGTGGTCCACACCGGACTCCGGCGGGGCCGACGTGGTCATGGAACGGCTGCTGCCGACCCTGGCCGAGCTGGCCGGGGACCGCGCCGAGGCGTACGCGTCGGCCGAGGGGACCATGGAGCGACACCGCCCCGCCGGAACAGCCTGGTTCCTGGGCAGCGTCGGTGTGCGCCCCGAAGCCCGTGGACGCGGGCTGGGCCGTCGTGTCATCGAGGTCGGTCTGCGCGAGGCGGACCACGCGGGCGTCCCCGCCTTCCTGGAGACCTCGACCGACACCAACGTCCGTCTTTACGAATCACTCGGGTTCACGGTGACCGCCGAGTACGACCTGCCCGACGACGGCCCCCGCACCTGGGCCATGTCCCGCCCCGTCGGCGGCTAGTCGCGGGCTTCGTCGTTCTTACGGGACTCGGCGAACTCGGCGAGGCGGCGAACGCGTTCGGGCAGGTTCACATAGGGGTCCTCGCCGGCCAGTTCGAATCCGCGACGGGCGTGCTCGTTGGCGTTGACGCGGAAGTCGCAGCCATCGGAGACCTTGTTGTCCCAAACCTTGACGGCGCGGACGCGTTCGTAGCGCTTGAGGACCTCGGGGATGTCCGCGTACCACTGGAAGGTCTCACGAGCGCCGATGTCGGTGGTGCCCATCTCGCCGATCATCACCGGCTTGTCCGGGTCGATCCCGTGTTCGGGCCCTTCCTCCTGGATCCACTCGTAGGCGGGGGCCAGGGCCTCCTCGAAGGAGTACACCTCGGTCCAGTGCGGCTGGATGTCGCAGCCGGTCATGTTGTACGCCTCCCAGCTGATCCAGTCGACGTAGTCGTTGCCGGGCCACAGGCCGGGGAGCCGGTCGAGGTTGCCCTCCCAGCCGGTCACGTTCCACACCCAGATGACGTTGTCGGCGCCCTCCTCCCGGTAGAGGTCGACGATGTGCCGCCAAGAGCTCACGAACTCCTCGGGGGTACCGCGGCTGTTGTAGCGCTTGTTCGCGTCGGCCTCGTGGTCGAAGGTGACGAAGTAGGGGACCTCGGTGTCGGCGATGGTGCGGGCCTGGGAGCGCAGGGACGAGTCGAATTCCCCGGCGAGGATGTCCGCGTAGTCGATGTCGGGGTGACCCTCCCGGGTGAAACGCCGCGCCTCGATGTTGGTGTGGACGTACCGGCCCTCGGCGATCATGTCGAGTTCCCTCTGGTTCGGCACGTGCGGTTGGTCGATACCCCGCCAGGTGTAGACGATGTCCATGCCCCGACCGGCCGCCTCCTCCAGCTGCGTGATGTCGTCCTGGTAGGGGCTGGCGCCCCACCAGACCCCGCAGGAGGGTTCGAGGATGTCGGAGACGGTGCAGTCGGACTCGACGATGGGCGGCCGCCCCAGGAGGGTCGACGCGTTGGACGCGGACCTCTCCCCCGGCAGCGGTTCGTCTCTCGGGGTGTCCGCGATCGTCGGCTCGTCGCCCGTCCCGGTCAGTCCCAGGACGAAGAGCAGTGCCCCCGTCGCCGCCATGCCTCGTACCGGTCCGCCGCCCACGGCGCATCGCCCCCTGATTTCCCTGACCACAACTCAGAGTGTTCTATCAGTGACGATACGTTATTTTTCGTATATACAACATCCCTCGCGGCCGCACAGCGGACATCAGTACCCATAGCGCCCGCGGAGTGGTGTGGTGACCGCGGCGACCAGACGGCGCCGCCAGGAGGGCAGGTCCTCTCGCCAACGGTGGTCGGCCCGAACACCGACGGGCCCGCTCCGAAAACGCATCGGATTGCCCGAGATCGCGTGCCCCACGGACAAGCGCACTCCCCCCTCCCCCAGGGCGAGCGACGGCCCGTCGTGACCCGCGAACTCCGCGATCCGCCCGAACTCGGCCTCCGGATCGGCGACGAAGTCCTCGTAACGGACCCTCAGGGTGGGGACCCCCAGCCGCGCCAGGGCGTCCATCGAGGCGTTCTGCGTCATCCACTGCACCGCGGCGCGCCCCGCGGTGTACCGCGCCATCTCCTGTTCCTCGCTGGCGGCGGTGGCGTCGGGGCGAACCACCCTCTTGCTCCAGGAGTGGGCCACGGCGCGAGGGTCGCGCACCACGTGCAGCAGTCGCATCCGACCGCCGTAGCGGCGCCGCAGACAGGCCGCCAGGGAGGCGTGCTTGCTGGCGTCGACGATCACCCGCGCCCCGGAGATCTCGGCGACGGCGGCGTAGAGCCGGTGGTACAGGTCGGTGTAGCGCATGCCCCGCGCGGCGACGGAACTCTCGTCGGCGGCCTCGTTGAGCAGGAGCGGCAGGAACCGGGTGCGGTCCACGCTGTCCTTCAGGCTCAGGACCCGGGGCAGGTCCAGTCGTTCCCACCCACCGAAGGCGCGCTTGCCGACCTCCACCCAGAACCCGCAGTCGGCGAACGTCGCGCCACAGCCACAGCGCTCGTTCTCCAACAGGCCGCGGCGCCACAGGTGCACGACCTCTCCGACGGAACAGAACCCGGGCAGCTCTCCGAGGAGACGCTCGATCAGGGTCGAGCCGGAACGGCCCATCCCCCCGACGAAGACCAGTCGATATCCATCCACATCCCCAGGGTATTACTTTCGGTCACTTCATCGGAGCGAAAGGTCACCATTCCCTCGGCTCTCGGAGCACATCCTTCCCAAAGCGACTCCGGGCGTCATAACGTGACCCGGGCCACTCCCGACGCTCACGCACCTGGAGAGACCCCCTATGGCCCGATCCCCCTGGACACGTCGTGCGTTCCTCACCCTGGCCGCGGTGGTCGGAGCCGCCGGGGTCGGGGCGGTCGTCGCCCACCACACGGCCCGCGCCCGCTACGCTCCCCCGATCCCACTCGCCACCGGGGTCCTGACCGTGGCCGACGACGTACCCGCCACCATTTCCTTCGGTGACCACCGGATCACCCTGACGAAGAACGGCCTGGACCTGCGCGACCACCGTGATCGCTCCCTGTGGGCTTCCGGAAGCGCCTTCCTCGCAGTGGTCCACGGCTCGCTCACCTGGCACGAACACGTGGGCCACTTCTCCTCCGAACGCGTCCTCGACTTCGCCGGGACGGACCAGACCGTCACCGAACTGGCCCACGACACCCGGAACGTGACCCTGCGCGGCCGGCTCGCCGGCCCCGGATCCGTCGAGGGTTCCGAGTACACGCTCACCCTGCGCTCGGTGGACCGAGAGCGTCTGGGGGTCGAGGTGGAGGTCCTCGGCGGCGACCTTGTACTGCTGCGTTTCGACCGCGCGGCCGAGGAGGGGATACACGGACTCGGCGCCCAGTTCACCGACTTCGACCTCACCGGCCGCTACGTGCCCGTCGTGGTGCGCGAGCAGGGGGTGGGGCGCGGTCGCGAACCCCTCACCACCCTCGCCGAACTCACCCAGGGCGGCGGTGGCGCGCCGGAGACCACCTACGCCGCCATCCCCTTCGCCGTCACCGACGCCCTGCGCGCGGTGTCGGTGGACACCCACCACCCGAGCGCCTTCGACCTACGTCCGAACGACCGCTTCGACGTGGAGGTGTGGCGCCCCTCGGTCCGAGCGACCCTGTACTCGGGGGACACACCCGCCGACCTGCTACGGGCGCACACCGAGGACACCGGGCGACCCGAACCCCTCGCCGAGTGGTCCGGCGAGGGCGCCGTCGTCGGGGTCCAGGGCGGCACCGAGGCCGTACGCGCCGCCGTGGCCGACCTGCGCGCGGCCGGGGCCCGGATCACCGGTGTGTGGGTACAGGACTGGTCCGGGCAGCGGCGGACCGGGTTCGGTGAGCGCCTGTGGTGGAACTGGGTCCTGGACCGCGAACGCTATCCGGGGTGGGAGGAGCTGGTCGCCGAGCTGGACGCGGACGGCATCCGGATGCTCACCTACGTCAACCCGTTCGTGGTGGACACCTCCGACAAACCCGATCCCGCCCGGCGCGACCTGTTCCACGAGGCGTTGGCCGCGGGCTTCCTCGTGGCCCGTCCCGACGGCGGCCCCTACCTTCTGGACCAGGGCGGGTTCGAGGCGGCCCTGGTGGACCTGACCCATCCGGACGCGTGGGAGTGGTTCCGCGACGTGATCGTCGACGAGGTCGCCGGGGCCGGGGCTTCGGGGTGGATGGCGGACTTCGCCGAAGGGCTGCCGCTGGACGCGGTGCTGCACGACGGGGATCCCAAGGAGTGGCACAACCGTTGGCCGGTGGAGTGGGCACGGCTCAACCAGGAGGCCCGTGAAACTGCCGGGATCCCCGACGCCCTGGTGTTCCACCGCTCCGCCGGAGCGGGTTCGGCCGCGCACGCGGGCCTGTTCTGGGCCGGGGACCAGTTGGTCACCTTCGATCGGCACGACGGGTTCGGTTCGGCGATTCGGGGCCTGTTGTCGGCCGGGGTGTCGGGGATGACCCTGAACCACAGCGACACGGGCGGGTACACCGGCCTGGACCAACCGCTCGTGGGGGTGTCGCGGGACCGAGAACTGCTCCTGCGTTGGGTGGAGACCAACGTGTGGGGGCCGGTGCTGCGCACGCACGAGGGGAACCTGCCGGGAAGCAACGCCCAGGTGTACGACGCCGACTCTCGCGAGGCCTTCGCCGAACAGACCCGGGTCTTCGAGGCCCTGGCCGAGTATCGCCGTGGGGTGGTCGCCGAGGCGGTGGAGACCGGTATGCCGGTACTGCGGCACGTGTGGCTGCGTCACCCCGACAGCGCGGCGGCCCGTTCGGACGAGGTGTTCCTCTTCGGCGACTCGTTCCTGGTCGCGCCGGTGCTCGGAGCCGGAGAGTCGGAGGTGACGGTGACGTTGCCGCCCGGCACCTGGCGACACCTGTGGAGCGGCGATCGACACGAGGGCGACGAGGAGGTGACCGTGCCCGCGCCGCCGGGCCGACCGGCCGTGTTCTTCCCGGAGGGCGACGCCCGGGGTGAGGAACTACGAGAACGCCTCGGTGACCTCGTGGACTGACGCGGCCCCGGGCCGGAGGATGGAACCTCTGGCCCGGGGCCGTCCCGTCGGCTGTCGATCAGTCCGTGTTGCGGACGCGCGGGGTCTCCACAACGCGGTGGGTCCTACAGACCCTCGACGTTCAGCAGAAGGTTGACGGTGTCGCTGGGCACGCCGCTCAGCTTGTCGTCGCCACCGTTGGTGGTCATCCAGTCCAGGATGGTGTCCTGGTCGTCGTCACCCTGTCCGCTCTTGTACAGAGCGGCGGCGCCGGCGACGTGCGGGCTGGCCATCGAGGTGCCGCTGTAGGTGTCGGTCCCGCCACCGGGGATGGTCGACTCGACGTCCACGCCCGGGGCGTAGATGTCGACGGCGGGGCCGTAGTTGGAGAAGGACGCGGCGGCGTCGCTCTCGTCGGAGGCACCGACGGAGACGACACCCTCGGCACCGCCCGGGGAGACGTTGTCGGTGTCCTGGCTCTCGTTGCCCGCGGCCACGGCCACGAACACACCGGAGGCCGACAGGTTGTTGACGGCGTCGTCGACGGCCTGGGAGGCGGGGCCGCCCAGCGACATGTTGGCCACGGCGCCGGCCTCGGCGTTCTCGGCCACCCAGTCGATACCGGCGATGACGTCGTCGTAGGAACCGGAGCCGTCGTCGCCCAGGACCTTCACGCCGACCAGGTCGGCGCCGGGGGCGACACCGTAGGTCTCGGAACCGACCGTACCGGCGACGTGGGTGCCGTGGCCCTGTCCGTCCATGCCGTCGCCACCGCTGGCGTCGAAGCCGACCGAGGCGCGGCCACCGAACTCGGGGTGCTCCGGGTCGATGCCGGTGTCGATGACGTAGACCGTGCTGCCGGAGCCGTCGGCCTCGGTGGTGTAGGAGTCGTCCAGGGGCAGGTCCTCCTGGTCGATCCGGTCGAGACCCCAGGTGAGGTTGATCTCGGCCTCGCCGACCTGCTCGATGTAGGCGACGCCGTCCTGGGCCCGCAGGTCCTGGACCTCGGAGCCGCTCAGCGAAGCCGAGTAGCCGTTGATGACCTCTTCATAGGTGTGGTTCACCTGGTCGGAGGAGATCCCCAGGGACGAAGGGGAGACCGAGGAAGTGGTGATCGAGTCCTCCAGGACGACGAACCAGTCGCTGCCCGTGGCGGAGGAGGTGGTGTAGACCGGCGCGAGGTCGTCGGCGCCGGCGGCGGTGGCCCCGGTGAGGGCCATGGGGATGGTGAGCGCGCCGACCGCGACGGCGCCGATGGCAACCCTGCGGGTGGGGTGCTTCTTCACGCGGTTTCCTCCTTGTGGGGGTGATGGGGGTTCCAACACAGACCGTTCTCACCGTGCGTATTCGCTCGATTGCGAACTGCCTGTGATTTGGACACTTTAGGCAGACTTGAACCTCGATTTCCATACTTGTGGAGATTTTTTTCTTCGAGTCTCATTCATCCCATGTCTGACAAAGGGCGCCGAAACCGCCGCCCCGGCCTGACAAACCGCCAGACCGCCACCCTCATAACCGGCCCTAACGCCCGGTAACTTCGACCCCATGGTGGACACCATTCACACGGATCAATTCGGTACCGCGAACCGGAAAACCGCATCCTAAACCTTTACGTTCGGAAATCCAGACGTAACATTTCACCTTTGTTCGACGCGATCGGATCATCCTTCCCGACCGGAACACGAGAACGGGACCGTCCGAGGACGATCCCGTTCACGAAGCGTGTCTGGACGGCCGAACGCTACTCGGCCTTGACCACCATCCCGGCGCCCACCGTGACGTTGGTGGCCTCGTCGATGAGGATGAACCCGCCGGTCTGCCGGTTCTTCGTGTACTCGTCCACGAACAACGGCTGGGTGGAGCGCAGTCGGACCCGACCGATCTCGTTGAGCGCCAGGTGGTCGGCCCGCTCGTCACGGTGCAGCGAGTTGACGTCCAACCGATAGCGCAGATCCTTGACCATCACCTTCGCGGTACGGGTCGTGTGCTTGACGATGAGCTTGGAGCGCGGGGTGAGCTTTCGGGTGTCCGTCATCCAGCACACCATCGCCTCGATGTCCTGGGAGACGGTCGGGGTGTTGTTGGGGCGGCAGATCATGTCGCCCCGGGAGATGTCGATGTCGTCCTCCAACAGGAGGGTGACCGACATGGGCGAGAAGGCCTCGGAGACCTCGCCGTCGGCGGTGAGGATCCGCGACACCCGCGTGGACAGTCCCGAGGGCAGGTGGGTGACCTCGTCGCCAGGCTTGAGCACACCACCGGCGAGCCGGCCGGCGTAGCCGCGGTAGTCGTGCAGTTCGGGATCGTCCGACCTGTGCGGACGGATGACGTACTGCACCGGGAAGCGCGCGTCGATGAGGTTGCGGTCCGAGGCGATGTGCACGTTCTCCAGGTGGTGCAGCAGCGAGGGGCCCGCGTACCAGGGCGTGTTCTCGGACCTGCTCACCACGTTGTCGCCGTGCAGCGCCGAGATCGGCACGAACGTCAGGTCGCGCGTGTCCAGCTTGGCGGCGAACTCGGTGAACTCGGCCTTGATCTCCTCGAAGCGGTCCTGGGAGTAGTCGACCAGGTCCATCTTGTTCACCGCCAGCACCAGGTGCGGCACCTGGAGGAGGGTGGTGAGGAAGGCGTGGCGACGGCTCTGTTCCTGAAGACCCTTGCGGGCGTCCACCAGGATGATCGCCAGGTCCGCGGTGGAGGCGCCGGTGACCATGTTCCGGGTGTACTGGAGGTGCCCGGGGGTGTCGGCGATGATGAACGTGCGCTTGGGCGTGGCGAAGTAGCGGTAGGCCACGTCGATGGTGATGCCCTGTTCGCGCTCGGCTCGTAGACCGTCGGTGAGCAGCGCCAGGTTGGTCTGTTCCTCACCGCGGGCGACGCTGGTGCGCTCCACGGCGTCGAGTTGGTCCTCGAAGATCGACTTGGAGTCGTACAGCAGTCGGCCGATGAGGGTGCTCTTGCCGTCGTCGACGGAGCCCGCCGTGGCGAACCGCAGGATGTCGTTGGTCATGTACCTGGTCCAATGTGCGAGGAGTGAGAAGGTCGAAGCGTAGACACCGAAGGTTCCTGACTCTTAGGACTTTTAGGGCGCCCGAACACGACTAGAAGTAGCCCTCGCGCTTGCGGTCCTCCATGGCGGCCTCACTGGCCCGATCGTCCGCCCGCGTCTGACCACGCTCGGTGATCCGGGTCGCCGCGATCTCGGCGATGATGTCCTCCAGCTCCACCGCGTTGGACTTGACCGCGCCCGTGCAGGTCAGGTCGCCGACGGTGCGGTAGCGGACGGTCTCGACGAAGGGGACCTCGGTCTCGTCGCGGTGGATGAGCGGGGAGTCGGCGAGGAGGATGCCGTCGCGCTCGAACACGCTGCGCTCGTGCGCGTGGTAGATGGAGGGCAGCTCCAGCCGCTCGCGCTTGATGTACTCCCACACGTCCAGCTCGGTCCAGTTGGAGATGGGGAAGACCCGGATGTGCTCGTCGCGGTTGATCCGGGTGTTGTACACGTCCCACAGCTCGGGACGCTGGTTCTTGGGGTCCCACTGGCCGAACTCGTCCCGGAAGGAGAAGACCCGTTCCTTGGCCCGGGCCTTCTCCTCGTCTCGACGGGCACCACCGAAGGCCGCGTCGAAGCCGTTCTCCTCGATGGCCTCCAACAGGGCCGAGGTCTGGAGCCGGTTGCGGCCGGCCCAGCGCCCGGTGGGCTCCACCACCTTGCCCGCGTCGATCTGCTCCTGCACCGAGGCGATGACCAGGCGCACCCCCGCCTCGGCCACACGGCGGTCGCGGAAGTCGATGACCTCCTCGAAGTTGTGGCCGGTGTCCACGTGCATCACGGGAAACGGGATCGCTCCCGGCCAGAACGCCTTCTCGGCCAGACGCAGCATGACGAGAGAGTCCTTGCCACCGGAGAAGAGCAGCACGGGCCGCTCGAACTCCGCGGCCACCTCGCGCATGATGAAGATGGACTCTGCCTCGAGCACGTCCAGCTGGGAGAGCTGGTAACGCCCGAGGGTCTGCTGACTGGCCTGACCCATGAAACCCGCCTTAGAAGTACCGACACACATGGCCGGACCCACCGCGGAGGATCGTTCGGTCAGCCCCCCGCGTGAGGGCCGGCGCTGTCAAGGTCCGCGCCGTCGCGGATGCTAGCCAACAACATACCCGACAATTCCGATCGACATACAAGGACATCGGGGAGTAGTGGGTCGGCTACGTTATAGCGAAGTTCGGAGCCGTCGATCCGGGAGGTGTGCAGCCCGGCGGCGCGCGCGACCGCGACCGGGGCCGCGCTGTCCCACTCGTACTGGCCGCCCGCGTGCACGTAGATGTCGGCCATGCCGAGCAGCACGGCGCAGATCTTCGCCCCCGCCGACCCCATCGGGATGACCTCGGCGCCCAACTGGGTCGCCATGCGCTGCACGAAGGCAGGTGGTCGGGTCCGGCTGGCGGTGATGCGCAGCCGTTGCCCCTCCGGACGTTCCTCCGGCAACCACGGTGGGTCGACCGTGGACAGGCAGCTGCCCTGCGCGGGCAGGGCGACCGCCCCGGCGACCAGGTCGCCGTTCTCCCACAGCGCCACGTGCACGGCCCAGTCGGTGCGACCTGGCTCGGAGAACTCCCGAGTGCCGTCGAGGGGATCGATGATCCACACGCGATGCGCGTTCAGTCGCGCCGGGTCGTCGGCGCCCTCCTCCGACAACACCGCGTCGCTGGGTCGCAGGCGACCGAGCGTGGAGAAGAGGAACTCGTGCGAGGTCCGGTCGCCCAGTGTGCGCAGGACCTCGGGCTCGTCGAATCCGTGGCGGGCTCGTAGGCGCAGCAGCAGCTGTCCGGCCTCGCTCGCCAGGTCTCGGGCCACCTCATGATCGTTTCGGATGCTCTTCACCGGCTAGTATGCTCCCGCCCCACGGATCACCGCTGACCACGTCTTCCACAGGATCTGGATGTCCAACGTCAGCGACCAGTTTTCCACGTACCGCAAGTCCAGACGGACCGATTCCTCCCAAGAGAGGTCGGAACGACCGCTGACCTGCCACAGGCCCGTCAACCCCGGTTTGACCACCAACCTCCGTCGAACGTCGTGCCCGTACCGGGCGACCTCCTCCGGCAGCGGCGGCCTGGGACCGACGAGCGACATCTCTCCGCGTACCACGTTGAGGAGCTGCGGAAGCTCATCGAGGGAGTAGCGGCGCAGCCACGTCCCCACGGACGTGACCCTGGGGTCCCGCCGCATCTTGAAGAGCACACCGTCGTGCTCGTTTCGGGATTGGAGCACCGTCTTCAGCGCTTCGGCCCCGACCACCATCGTACGGAACTTGTAAACAGTGAACTCGGTCCCGTCCCGTCCTACGCGTGTCTGGCGGAACAGGACGGGACCGCCGTCCTCGGCACGGATCAGGACGAACAACACGATGTACACGGGCGAGAGCAGGACGAGGGCGAGGATCGCGGCGCAACGGTCGAAGGCCCCCTTGAACAACCGTCGGGCACCGACGAGTTCGGGGTGCTCCACGTGTAGCAGCGGCAGCCCCGCGACCGGACGGATCGTGGTGCGCGGACCGGCGACCTCCATGAGGGCGGAGGCGACGGTGAGGTCCGTCCCCGTCTTCTCCAGCCGCCAGGCGAGCCGGCGCAGCTCCACCCCGTCCATCTCCGGACAGGCCAGTACCGCGACGACGTCCGCCCGGACCAGTGCGGCGGCGTCGGCGGCTTCGGAGAAGGTGCCCAGGACCGGGCATCCCTCCACCTCGGTGACACCGGCCTCGTGTTCGGGCAGGCACACGCCGACGACCACCATGCCGTGGTAGATCTCGTCGCGAAAACGGGTGATGAGCTCGCCCGCGGCGCTGCGGTGGCCGACGACCACCACGCCGCTGACGCACCGTCCGGCGCGGCGGCTGCGGTGCAGGGCCTTACGGCGCGCGTAGCGCAGGCCGAGGCCGAGCAGGACGATGAGCGGCAGGGTGATGAGCACGTAGCCGCGGGCCAGGTCGAACTTGACGGCGTAGGCGCCGATCGCGACGGTCGCGGCGAGCACCGCCCCGGCCATGGCGACCCGACGATATTCCTCCGTGCCGACTCCGAGGAAGCGACGTTCGTATCCGCCGCCGAGAAGCACGAAGAGCACCCACACCGGCGGGAAGACGAGTCCAAGGAGCAGATAGGGCGCGGTGGCGTCGGTGCCCAGGGAGCCGTGGAACCTCACGGCGACCCCCGCGAAGCAGGCCAGGAGCGCGGCGAGGAGATCGAGTCCGATCAGATCGACGACGTAGCGGCGCAGCCAGCCGTCGGCCCGGGGTACGGGTCCGGGTCGATCGACGACCCGAATTCGGCGCGGTCTCGGGCCGGCGCCCCATACCGGCGGTCCCTCTGGTCCTACGGTCGCACGGACGTCGGCGGATGGTCCCGCCACGACCGTGGGCTCTTCCTGGATGGTCCCACTACCTGTGATCACGCACTCTCCCAAGACCACGTAAGGCTTCGGTTACTCACGATGGGTAATCGCCCCTGGCGCCATGGGACTCACGCGGAGGGTATGAGCGGGGCGTGCCGTCGGGCGCAAAGTACGTACCGCCAACCCGAACAGTAACCAAAAGTAGTGGAAAAGTCGCTTGGAGTTGCCACGCGAGGCGGAAGAAGTCCCGTTCCCGGCAAGAATGTGGCTGTCTTGAGACCGGGACCGGCCCCACCGAAGGGGACATCTCGGAGGCCGAGCCCACCAGGACCGAAACCCGTCACACAGCGCGACGCCCCGCCCGGTGGTACCGGGCGGGGCGTCGATGAGACAGTTCGGAGGCTAGGCCAGGGCCGGGTTCATCACCGCGGCCAACCGCAGGTGCGGTCGGGCCGACTCCCGCTCCCCCTGACGCTGGAGCGTGCGCCCCAACAGCAGGTGGGCGTAAGCGTCGTCGGCCCCCTCGGAGACGAGTTGCTCCAGCGTGCGGCGGGCCCGACCCAGCTGAGCCGAGTGGAAGTAGGAGCGCGCCACCAGCAGGCGGAGCGCCGGGTCCGAACCGTGTTCGTCCATGAGCGGGCCGAGCAGTTCGAGCGCGCCCAGCGGGTCCCGCAGGGCGAGCAGGGCCTCGGCCCGTCGCATGCGTTCCACCTCCTCGGGCAGCTCCCGAGGTCGCCGGGCGGCGGCCTCGGTCAGGAAGTCCACGATCAGCGCCGGGTCCTGGGCCCCGGACAGGGACATCCCGTTGACGACGAAGGTCGGGGAGGTGCGCACCCCCTCGGCCTTGCCGATGAGCAGGAGTTCACGCACCCTACGGTCACCGGCCTCGGCCGAGAGCTCACCGCCCCGGTCGGAACCGGCGTCGGCGGCGATCGCGGCCAGCACGGCGTGGTCGGCGATGTCACGGCCCTCCACGAAGTGGGCGCGCAACAGCCGCTCCACCACCGCGTCCTGGAGCGCGGGGCCGCCCTCCTCCTCGGCCAGGGCCAGCAGACGGTGGGCGTCGTGGGTGTTCGCGCGCCAGGCGGCGCCCCACTCACCCTCGATGCCCTCGGCCGCGGCCAGTTCGGACACCTGGAACAGCTCGCCGTCGGCGGCGTCCCCGGATTCCGGACCACGGGACCGGAGGGCCTCCTCGACAAAGGGGTCGCGCATGACCTCGTCGATCGGCTCGGACACGGCGGGAGCGGTGGGGTCGATTCGGTAGGGACGCCACACGACCTCGGCCGACTCTCCGGTCCAGCCCTTGAGCGCCCTCTCCAGACGGCGCTTGCCGATGTACGCCCAGGGGCAGACCGGGTCCGCCCAGATCTCGATTCTCATGTCGCCAAGATAAACGACACTCGTTGCTAAAGCAACACCTGTTGTTTATGCTGTGGGTCATGAACCCCGACGATCCCCGGGTACGCCGGACCCGCCAACGCCTGCGCGCGGCACTGTTGTCCCTGGCCGCGGAACAGGAACTCGCCACCGTCACCATGGCCGCCGTCGCCCGCAGGGCCGAGGTCAACCGGGCCACCGCCTACCAGCACTATGCCGACCTGGATGGGCTGGTCGCCGACGCCATGGAGGACGCGGTGGCGCACGTGGCCCGTTGCGCGGTGCTGTGCCCGCTCGACACCCCCGGCGACGCGACCCCCGAGCCCCTGGTCGACCTGTTCGCCCACGTGGTGGAGAACGCCGTGCTCTACCGACGGATGTTCGCCGAACGTGGCAGCGCCCGCTTCGCCGAACTCCTGCGCGAACGTGTCGCCGGCGCACTGGTGTCGGGGTTCTCCGAGGGACGGCGCCCCGCGACGCATTCGCGGGTCCCCCCGGAACTGCACGCCTCGTTCGTTGCCGGCGCACTGGTGGGCGCGATCGCCGTCACGGCCGAGGGTGGCCGCTCCCCCGACATCGACGCCCGCGACACCTGGCTCCTGCTCACCCGCTGACCCGGGTCAGCGGTTCGGGGGCGTGGTGCTGTCGCGGACCACGAGCCGCGTGGCCAGTTCGATGCGCGAGCTCTCGATGTTCTCGGCCCGGACGATCCGCTGGATGGTGCGCACCGCCATCCGACCCATGTCCGCCAAGGGCTGGCGGACCGTGGTCAGGGGCGGCGACGACCAGCGCGCCTCGGGCAGGTCGTCGAACCCGACCACGCTGACGTCGTCGGGCACCCGGAGCCCGCGCTGTCGCAGCGCCTCGTACACACCAAGGGCCATCTGGTCGCTGGAGACGAACACCGCGGTGGGCGGGTTCTCCCCCTCGAACAGTTTCTGACCGGCCCGGAAACCCGACTCGTAGGTGTACTTCCCCGAGGCGATGAGGCCGTCCTCCACGGCGATCCCGGCCATCTCCAGCGCGGCCCGGTACCCGTCCATCCGGGCCCGGCTGCACCACAGCTCCGGGCGCCCCTCGACGAAGCCGACGCGTCGGTGACCCAGTTCGATGAGGTACTCGGTGGCGCTCAACCCGCCCGACCAGTTGGTGGCACCGATGGTGGGGGTGGCCAGGTCCGGGACGCCCACGGCGTCGATGACCACGGCCGGCACCTTCAGCTCCCGCAGCTCCTCGTTCAGCGAGGGGTCCAGGTCGGTCGTGACCAGGATGACGCCGTCGCTGACCCGGGCCCGAACGTTGTCCAACCATTGTCGGGCCGAGGTCGCCCTGCGATGTATCGCCGAGACGACCACCCCGGCGCCCGACTGGTGGGCGACGTCCTCCACCCCACGGATGATCTCCACCGCCCACGGGCTGTCCAGGTCGTTGAAGACCAGGTCGATCAGGCCGACACGTTCCTTCGACCGCTGCCCACGACGTCGGTAGCCGTGCGTGCGCAACAGCTTCTCGATCCGCTCCCTGGTGGCGGGGGCGACGTCTTCGCGCCCGTTGAGGACACGAGAGACCGTGGGGGCCGAGACTCCGGCCTCCGCGGCGATGGCGGAGATGGTGACGTCTCGGGATGGGGTACCGACCACTGATCCTCCTTGGTGCTCACCCAGAGTACGAGCCCCCGGGACCACCGGCCCCGGAATTCCTCCCCCGTAGGGGTCTTGACGCTCACCGGGCCCCGATCTACTGTCCATTTCCACTCATGTTTCGGAATATTGCCGAAAAGTTTCGGAACCCGACCCTCTGGAGTGCCCCCGCAATGAGACAAGTACGAACGTCGACGCTCCTGGTCGGAGCCGCGGTCGCCGCCCTGGCCGTACCTCTGACCCTCTCCCCCGCCCTTTCGAACTCCAACGCCCGACCGGCCGAAACGGTCGGCGACGCACAACAGGTGACTCTGGGAGACGCCGCCCCCGACGGCCTGGTCATCGGCAGCGCCGTGGCCGGTGGCGGACACCACGGTGACCAGGACTACCCCGACCCCTTCACCGGTGACGCCCCCTACCGGAACCTGCTCGCCACCGAGTTCACCTCTCTGTCGGCGGAGAACCAGATGAAGTGGGACCACCTTCGCCCGGACCGGGACACCTACGCCTTCGACGAAGCCGACGCCATCGTCGAATTCGCCCGGGCGAACGGGCAGGTCGTGCGCGGCCACACCCTCCTGTGGCACAGCCAGAACCCCGAATGGCTGGAGAACGGCGACTTCACCGACGAAGAGCTCCGCGACATCCTGCGGGACCACATCGAGACCGTCGTCGGACGCTACGCCGGACAGATCCAGCAGTGGGACGTGGCCAACGAGATCTTCGACGACAACGGGAACCTGCGGACCCAGGAGAACGTCTGGATCCGCGAACTCGGCCCGGAGATCATCGCCGACGCCTTCCGTTGGGCGCACGAGGCCGACCCCGGGGCCGAGCTGTACCTGAACGACTACAGCGTGGAGAGCGTCAACGCCAAGAGCGACGCCTACCTCGCGCTCAGTCGGGAACTGCTCGCCGACGGTGTGCCCCTGCACGGGTTCTCCGCCCAGGGACACCTGAGCCTGCAGTACGGCTTCCCCGCCGACCTGGAGGACAACCTGCGTCGCTTCGAGGAGCTCGGACTGGGCACCGCCCTGACCGAGGTGGACGTGCGTATGCCCCTCGCCGAGGGCGCGGAGCCCACCGAGGAGCAGCTGCGGCAACAGGCCGACTACTACGCGCGAACCCTGGAGGCCTGTCTCAACCTGGACTCCTGCGGCTCCTACACGGTCTGGGGACTGCCGGACAAGTACTCCTGGGTCCCGGTGACCTTCGAAGGTGAGGGCGCCGCCACCATCTACTGGGACGACCTGACCACCAAGCCCGCCTACGACGCGCTCTTGGAAGCCCTGCTCGACGCCTCCTGAGCCGGCACCCGGGCGGGGCGACGACCCCGGATCCCGTGCCCGCCCGGGGCCATCGGTCAAGCGGCGGTGTGGAAGACGTTCTGCGCCTTGCCCAGACCGTCGGTCAGGATGGTACGGACCGCGTCGGCCGCCCGATCCACGTTCAGGTCCAGCTCACGGCTCTCGGTGGTGGAGAAATCGCGCAGGACGTACGCCGCCGGGTCCATCCGTCCGGGGGGACGGCCCACGCCGAAACGCACCCGAAGGTAGTCGGGGCCGCCCAGGGAGGCGGTGGTCGACTTCAGCCCGTTGTGGCCGCCGGAGCCCCCGCCCTTCTTCAGCTTCAGGGCCCCGTAGTCGATGTCCATCTCGTCGTGCACGACGATGATCCGCTCCATGGGGACCTTGTAGAACTTCGCGAGCCCGGCGACCGGGCCCCCGGACACGTTCATGAAGGTACGGGGCTTGGCCAGGACCACGGCGGCGCCGTCGATTCGGGTCTCCACGACCTCGGCGTGCGCCTTGTGGGCCTTCCATCGCTCACCCTTGTCGGCCGCCAGCGCGTCCACCACCATGAAGCCGGCGTTGTGCCGGTTCCCCGCGTACTTGGGGCCTGGGTTGCCCAACCCCACGACCAACCATCGCTCGGTCTCGGCCATGTCCTTGTCGTCCCTGCTCTTCCTGACACCCAGCCTGCTCAAAAAGCCCCACATGTCGAATGACCCTATCGAGACGCGTCCGGGCTCCGAAACGCCGAACGCGCGGACCCCTGGGGGCCCGCGCGTTCGGTGTGAAACTCGTGATGACGAGTCGCCGACTTACTCGGCTGCGTCACCAGCGGCCTCGGCGGCCTCGGTGCTGGTCTCCGGCTCCTCGTCCACGCGAGGCGCGGAAACGGTGAGCACGGTGGTCTCAGCGTCGTCCACCAGGGTTGCGCCCTGGGGAAGCTCGACCTCTCCGGCGGTGGGAACGGCACCGATCTCCATGCCCTGGATGTCGAACACGACCTGGTCGGGGATGTTGTTGGCCTCGACCAGAACGCGAACGGTCACCAGCTCCTGGTTGAGAACACCCGGGGCCTTGACCTCGCCGGTCAGGACCAGGGGCACCTCGACCTCGACCCGCTCGCCCTTGGTCACGACGAGCAGGTCGACGTGCTCCAGGAAGCCCTTGATGGCATCGCGCTGGATGCTCTTGGGCAGGGCGAGGTTGTCCTTGTCCAGACCCTCGATGCGGATCAGGACGTTCGGGGTCTTCAGGGCGAGCATGAGCTCGTGGCCCGGCAGGTTCAGGTGGCGGGGCTCGGTGCCGTGGCCGTAGAGGACGGCCGGCACCTTACCCGCGCGGCGGGCGCGACGAGAGGCGCCCTTGCCGAATTCCGTGCGGGGCTCGGCAGCGATACGTACCTCGGACACGACAAAACTCCTCGGGTTCAACCCCGCAGCACGGGGAACACGACTCCAGTAGTACGAACGATTCCCGCCCTCGGCGGGGAATACGGCGGGGTCGCCCATCTGGTTGGGGACTCGACCACCCAGGTTCCAGGCGTGCCCGGCGAGCCGCCACCGGACCCGCCCGGCCCGGGAACGCTCGTCGCGCACCCCTGCCCGTGTGGGTTTACCAGATGGGGAACACACGCGGGAAGCGCGCGCATCCATCCGGGCACGGGGACACTCGGTCAAGTCTACTGCTTCTGGTGACGACTCCGTACATCCCCCACCGGGGCCCACCCGCGAAGCGGTGGACCCCGGTGGGGGACGGGCGTTTCAGCGCCTGAGAGGGCCTCTGATGTGAGGCCGTTCTCTCACTCAGTCGAACAGGCTGGTCACCGAACCGTCGGTGAACACCTCGTTGACCGCACGGGCGATCAGCGGGGCGATCGACAGCGTGGTCAGCTTGTCGAAGCAACGCTCATCGGGGATGGGGAGCGTGTTGGTGATGACGACCTCGGAGATGCGCGAGTTCTGCAGACGCTCGGCGGCCGGCCCCGAGAGGACCCCGTGGGTGGCCGCGACCAGGACCTTCTTGGCGCCCTGCTCGAAGAGGGCGTCGGCGGCCTTCACGATGGTGCCACCGGTGTCGATCATGTCGTCGACCAGGACGCAGACGCGGTCCTTGACCTCACCGACGACCTCGTGCACCTTCACCTCGTTGGCGATGTCCGGGTCACGACGCTTGTGGATGATGGCCAGCGGCGCGCCCAGACGGTCGGCCCAACGGTCGGCGGTGCGCACGCGGCCGGCGTCGGGGGAGACCACGGTGATCTCGGAGTGGTCGACCTGGGCACCGATGTGGTCGGCCAGGATCGGCAGCGCGAACAGGTGGTCCACCGGCCCGTCGAAGAAACCCTGGATCTGGTCGGTGTGCAGGTCGACGGCCATCATCCGGTCCGCGCCCGCGGTACGGAACAGGTCCGTCATGAGGCGGGCGGAGATGGGCTCGCGGCCGCGGTGCTTCTTGTCCTGGCGCGCGTAGCCGAAGAACGGGGTCACCACGGTGATCCGCTTGGCGGAGGCACGCTTGAGCGCGTCCACCATGATCAACTGCTCCATGATCGACTCGTTGATCGGGTCCGCGTGACACTGGATCACGAAGGCGTCGGACCCTCGCACCGACTCCAGGTAGCGAACGAAGATCTCGCCATTGGCGAAGGTGTCGAACCGGGTGGGGACCACGTCGATCCCCAGCTCCTTGGCCACCTCCTCGGCCAGCGCGGGGTGCGTGCGCCCCGAGAAAAGCATCAGTTGTTTCTGCCCGGTGGCCTTCATCCCGGTCACGTGATTCTCCCCCACAGTCACTGCTCGTCGGCGTCGGCGCCCGCGCGCCGTTCCGCCTGCTCCGCCGCTTCGGCGGAGGCTGTTCCCGGACGCTTGCGAAGCGTCCAGCCCTCGACGTTACGCTGCCGGTGTCCCTCGGAAACGGCCAGGGCCCCCGGCGGAACGTCGTCGCGGACCACGGTCCCGGCGCCGGAGTAGGCGCCGTCGCCCACGGTCACGGGCGCGACGATGGTGTTGTCGCTGCCGATGCGCACGTGGTCGCCGATGGTGCTCCGGGACTTGTCGACCCCGTCGTAGTTGACGAACACCGAGGAGCAGCCGATGTTGCTGCCCACACCGATGTCGGCGTCGCCCACGTAGGTCAGGTGCGGGATCTTCGATCCGGCGCCCACGTTCGAGTTCTTGACCTCGACGAAGGCCCCGGCCTTGGTCCGCCCGGCCAGGCGGGTGCCCGGCCGAAGGTAGGTGTAGGGACCGACGCCGGCCTCGGCCCCGATCTCGGCGCCGTCCGCGGTGGTCTGTCGCACCACGGCGCCGTCACCGACGACGGTGTCGCGCAGGTCGGCGCCGGGGCCGATCTCGGCGTCCTCGCCGATGCGGGTGGTGCCGTACAGCCGGGTGTCGGGGTGCACCACGGTGTCGCGACCGATGACGACCTCGGCCTCCACCCAGGTCGTCGCGGGGTCCACGATGGTGACGCCGGAGAGCATGAGGTCATGCAGGAGACGGTCGTTGAGCAGTCGACGGGCCTCGGCGAGCTGGACGCGGTTGTTGACGCCCTGGACCTCGTGCCAGTCGTCGGCGACCCACGCGCCGACCCGGTGACCGTCGCCGCGGAGCAGACCGACGACGTCGGTGATGTACTCCTCACCCTTGGCGTTGTCACTGGACAGACGCTGGACGACCTCGGTGAGCAGGGCCGCGTCGAAGGCGTACATGCCGGAGTTGATCTCGTCGATGGCGAGCTGATCGGGCGTCGCGTCGGACTGCTCGACGATCTCGGTGAACCCGCCGTCGGCGTCGCGGACGATGCGGCCGTAGCCGTGCGGGTCGGGGACCCGGGCCGACAGGGCCGTGACGGCGTTGCCCTCGCGCTCGTGTTCGGCGATCAGACCGACCAGGGTCTGGCCGCGCAGGAGCGGGGTGTCACCACAGGTGAGAACGGCGGTCCCGGTGAGCTTGAGCCCTTGCCGGGCCAGGTCCTCCAGGGCCATGCGCACCGCGTGACCGGTGCCGTTCTGTTCCTCCTGGATGGCGGTGGACGCCTCTGGGGCGACCCGCGAGAGGTGCTCGGTGAAGTGTTCACGCTTGTGGCCGAGCACCACCACCGTGTGTTCGGGATCGGTCGCCCGCGCCGCTTCGAGAACGTGGCCGAGCATGCTGCGGCCGCCGATCTCGTGCAGCATCTTGGGGAGCTTGGACTTCATCCGGGTGCCCTCTCCCGCGGAGAGGACGATGACGGCAGCCGGGCGTTTCACGCTCACTGAAGGAGACCCCTCGTGATAGCTGGCACTTGAACAGTCGGCTCACCCTTCGGCGGCGCGTCCCGCATGCCGAGCGGGCGGCCGTCGGATGACCGGCGGCCGACATGGGAAGGATACATGCGCGTCATGAGCGCTCTTCTGCGGTGGCGCGCGTGGAGGGTGACACCGATTTCGGGCGCCGTACGGCGGAACCACGGGATGTGGCGGGGAAAGGCCACCCGAGTGGGACCGCGGCTCGTGTGATCCACACGATCGTGTGGTCACCGTCTCAGGCCTGACGGCGGGCCGCTCCCGGACCAGGGCTCGAACCTGGACGATGGGGACCAAAACCCCACATGCTGCCGATTACATCATCCGGGAACGCGACGGGCGGTCCGCCCGTGCGTCCGCCACCAACATAGCGCCTTTCACTGAGGGCTTGCCAAACCTACGGGGACGTAGGTTACGGTTACGTAGGAATAGGTTGGGCCGTCCCGCCGGGTACACCAAACCCCTGTGACGCCGTACTGACCAGCGACGACGTTTCCTGCGACGAGGTGTGCAAGACCATGACCGCTGCCCCTGAAGTTCCCGCCGAAGAGACCGAGAGCACCGCGACACGCGCCGCCAAACGTGAGCCGATTCCCGAGTACGAGCCCGAACTGAGGGGCAAGGCCGAGCGCTACACCGTCTTCGCGTTCGTGTTCGTCCCGCTACTCGCCCTGCTCGCCGCGGTGCCGTTCTTCTGGGGTTGGGGCCTGACGATCACCGACATCGTCATCGCGACGGTCTTCTACGTGATCAGCGGTCTGGGCATCACCGTCGGCTTCCACCGTCACTTCACACACGGTTCCTTCAAGGCCAATCGCCCGCTGCGCATCGCGCTGGCGGTCGCCGGAAGCCTGGCCATCGAGGGCAGTGTCATCAAGTGGGTGGCCGACCACCGCCGCCACCACAAGTACGCGGACGCCGAGGGCGACCCGCACTCGCCGTGGCGCTTCGGCGACGACTGGAAGTCCGTGGCCAAGGGCATGTACTACGCACACATGGCGTGGATGTACCTGGACGAGAAGAAGACCTCACCGCGCCGCTTCACCCCGGACCTGCTCAAGGACAAGGACGTCGTCCTCGTCGACAAGCTGTTCCTGCCGATCGTGCTGTTCTCGCTGTTCGCCCCGGCCGCCATCGGTGGTCTGGTCACCATGTCCTGGTGGGGCGCGGTCACCGCCTTCTTCTGGGCCAGTCTGGTCCGCATCGCCCTGCTGCACCACGTCACCTGGTCGGTCAACTCCATCTGCCACACCATCGGCGAGGAGAACTTCGAGGTGCGCGACCGCTCCCGCAACGTGTGGTGGCTGGCCATCCCGTCGTTCGGCGAGTCCTGGCACAACCTGCACCACGCGGACCCGACCTGCGCCCGCCACGGTGTACTCAAGGGCCAGATCGACATCTCCGCCCGGGTCATCTGGGCGTTCGAGAAGTTCGGCTGGGCCACCAAGGTGCGCTGGCCCAACAACGAACGACTCGCCGCCAAGCGGGTCAAGGTCTAGGATCGGTAACCATCATGGGAGCAGCCGACAGCGAACAGGGGACCCGCGTGCGCCGCAAGCGCATGACGGGCAAGGAGCGTCGGCAACAGCTGTTGGGGATCGGCCGGGAGCTGTTCGCCGAACGAGGGTTCGACGCGACCTCCGTTGAGGAGATCGCCGCGCGGGCCGGTGTGTCCAAACCCGTGGTGTACGAGCACTTCGGCGGCAAGGAGGGCATCTACGCCGTCGTCGTGGACCGGGAGATGCGCACGCTCCTGGACATGATGGGCGAGGCCCTCACCGCGGACAACGCACGGAACAAGATCGAGAAGGCGGCCCTGGCCCTGCTGCGCTACGTCGAGGAGGACAGCGTCGGTTTCCGGGTACTCACCCGCGACTCCCACGTGGCCTCCGGGACGGGCAGTTTCGCCAGCCTGATCAACGACATCGCCAGCCAGGTCGAACACATCATGGCCGACGAGTTCGACGAACGCGGTTACGATCCCGGACTCGCTCCCATGTACGCGCAGGCACTCGTGGGCATGTGGGCGCTGACCGGCCAGTGGTGGCTGGAAGTGCGCAAGCCCAAGCGCGAGGTGGTCGCGGCCCACCTGGTCAACCTGGCCTGGAACGGGCTCTCCGCGCTGGAGGCCAAGCCGAGGTTGGACACGCGCCGCAAGCGCTCGGTTTGAAGGACATCGACGGTGGGGCGGGTACGTTTCGTGTACCCGCCCCACTATCTTGATGTCAAGAGATAGGCTGTGTCCCATGCGCGATGAGGTGGATGGGCTCTTGGAGGCGTGGCGCTCCCAACGGCCGGACGTGGACGTGTCACCGCTAGAGGTGTTCAGCCGGGTGTCCCGGCTCGCCCGCCACCTGGACCGTGCCCGGCGCACCGTGTTCACCGAGCACGCCCTGGAACCCTGGGAGTTCGACGTCCTCGCCGAACTACGCCGCTCCGGGCCACCCTACGAACTCAGCCCCGGCCGACTGCTGCGCGCCACCCTGGTCACCTCCGGCACCATGACCAACCGGGTCGATCGTCTGACCGCCGCAGACCTGGTGCGCCGCCGCCCCGACCCCGCCGACAAACGCGGTGTGCTGGTGCGGCTCACCGACAAGGGCGCCGAACGCATCGACGCCGCGCTGGCGTCCCTGCTCAGCTACGAGGAGACCCTGCTCGCCCCCATGCCCGCCGCCGAACGCGAGCAGTTGGCATCGTTACTGAGAAGCCTCTTGGCCCCCCTCGACAGGACGCCCTCGGGCCAGCAAGGCTAGTTACTCGGCGGTATCCGTCCTCTCACCGGGGATCCGCCTCTGGGCGCGCGAGTCAATTGCCACTACAGGGTCTTGGTTGGAGAGCATTGTGAGAATCCGGTGGACGGCCGCGGTCGCCGCGGTCCTGGTGGTCGCGGGATGTTCCGGAGGGGGTGGCGAGGAGGAGACGAGCACCTCCACGCAGAGTCACTACCTCTCCCTGGGAGACTCGCTGACCGTCGGTGTGCAGCCCGACGAGTCCGGTATCCAGCGTGAGACCCCGGAGGGGTACACCGACGTCCTGTACCGCACGCTGAAGGACGCCGACTCCACGCTCCAGCACGAGCGGATGGGCTGTGGCGGTGAGGACACCACCACGTTCATCGAGGGCGGGATCGCCGACTGCGACACCCGCTACGAGCAGGGCTCCCAGCTGGATGAGGCCGTGGACTTCCTTGAGGAGCACGAGGGCCGGGTCGGTCTGGTCACCCTCACCATCGGCGCCAACAACTTCACCGACTGCGTGGAGGGCATCGCCCCCGAGACCGGGAGCAGGACCGAGCTCGACATCGACGATGTCGGCCTGGACCGGGACTGCGTCGACGACGGCCTCGAACGGCTGGAGACCGAGGTCCCGGTGATCGCCGAACGGCTCACCGACGCGGCCGGTCCGCAAACCCAGATCGTCGCGATGACCTACTACAACCCCTTCCTCGCCCTCTCACTGCTGGAGGAGAACGAGGAGAGCGGCGGGGACGCCGAAGAGTCCGAGGACGTCTCCGAGGACATCCCCCGGGAGAACGCGGACGAGGTCGCCGAGGACGCCGAGGCGGGTGTGGCGGAGGGCACCGTCGAAATCATGGAGGACGTCAACGACTCCCTCACGACCACCTATCAGGCGGCCGGGATCGACGTCGCCGACGTCGATGAGGTGTTCGACGGCTCCAACACCACCGTGCCCGACGACAGCGGCACCGGGATGCCGGTCAACCTGCAGAACGTCTGCGACCTGACCTGGATGTGCAACACCGCCCAGGGTCCGGACATCCACACCAACCTCGCCGGGGCCCAGGAGATCGCCGAGGTCTTCCGCGAGCGGGTCCGGTAGTACCTCTTCGCCCGACGGCACCGCCGTGGTCCGCGACAGCAGTATTCGCAAGCAATGGTTCGAGGTCTCCCGTGGGGACCTCCTGAAAGGGATTTCCATGAACCGCATCCCGCGCACCGACATCGACGTCTTCCCGCTGCAACTGGGCGGCAACACCTTCGGCTGGACCTCCGACCGCGAGACCTCGTTCGCGGTGCTCGACGCGTTCGTCGCCGCCGGCGGCAACTTCATCGACACCGCCGACAGCTACTCGGTGTGGGTCGAGGGCAACGAGGGCGGCGTGTCCGAGAAGATCATCGGCGAGTGGGCGGCCGCGCGCGGCAACCGCGACCAGGTCTTCATCGCCACCAAGGTCGGCGGCCTGCCCACCCGCCCGGGGCTGTCGGCCGAGAACGTCGACGCCGCGCTGAACGAATCGCTCGCGCGTCTTCGGACCGACCACGTCGACCTCTACTACGCGCACTACGACGACGAGAAGGTCTCCATCGAGGACCAGGCCCGCCTCTTCCATGACCTGGTGAAGTCCGGGCGCGTCCGCCACTTCGCCCTGTCGAACCACTCCCCCGAGCGCACGCGCGAGTGGTTCGAGGTAGCGACCCGAGAGGGCCTGACCCTGCCGGTGGCGATCCAGCCGCAGTACAACCTGATCCACCGCAAGGACTACGAGCAGGGCTACGCCCCGATCGCCCGCGAGTACGACGTCGCGGTGCTCCCCTACTTCGCGCTGGCGTCCGGGATGCTGACCGGCAAGTACCGCACGGCCGCCGACCTGGAGGGCAAGGCGCGCAAGGGCATGGCCGAGGGGTTGCTGACCGACGACGCCCTCAAGGTCGTGGACACCCTGGTGGAGATCGCCGAGGCCCGCTCCTGCGAGCCCGCGACCGTCGCCCTCGCCTGGCTGCCGGCCAAGGGCGTCACCGCCCCGATCGCCTCCGCCAGCAACGTCGACCAGTTGCCCGCCCTGGTCGCCTCGACGTCGCTGGAGCTCACCGAGGCGGAGGTCGCCTCCCTCGACGCGGTGTCCAGCCCGTTCGCCTGATCAGCGAGGCAGCGCGCCCTCGATGAGGTCGACGACCTCGGGGGCGTCGGGGACCGTGGTGGGGCGGAAGCGGTGGACGGTGTTGTCCGGCAGCACCAGGAACTTCTCGAAGTTCCACTTCACCTTCCCCGCCTTGCCCTCGGCGTCGGGGACCTCCGTGAGCTCGGCGTAGAGAGGATGCCGGCCCCGGCCGTTCACCTTGACCTTGCCCATCATGGGGAACGTCACGCCCCAGGTCATCGAGCAGTACTCGGCGATCTTGTCGTCACCACCGAACTCCTGGAGGAACTGGTTGCTGGGAAAACCCAGGACCGTGAAGCCACGGTCGGCGTAGCGCTTCTGGAGCTCCTCCAACGCGCCGTACTGCGGGGTGAGACCGCACCGGGAAGCGACGTTCACCACCAGGCGCACCTTCCCGGCCCACTCGCCGAAGGTGGTCTCGCGCCCGTCGATCAAGGTCACCGGGATGTCGTCCAGTTCCGCCATGTCGCTCCCTCTCGTCAGTCGCCCACGAGTTCGGCCTGTTCCAGCCAGACCATCTCCAGCTCGTCCTTCTCGCCGGCGAGGGCCTTGGCCTCCGCGTCGAGCTCGGCGAGCCTGGTGTAGTCCTCGGCGGCCGCGGCCATCTGCTCGTGCAGCCGGGCCTCCTGCTTGGCGATCTTGTCCATCCGCCGCTCGACGCGCTGCATCTCCTTCTGGGCGGCGCGACGCTCGGCCGCGGAGACGGCCGGTGTCTCGTCCTCGGTCCGCTTCTCGGCGGCGGCCGTCTCGGAGGCGCCCAACGGCACGGTGACGTCACCGGCGCCGGCGGCGCGGCGGTCCAGGTACTCGTCGACCCCGCCGGGCAGGAACGCCAGGGAACCGTCGCCCATCAGGGCGAGCACACGGTCGGTGATGCGCTCCAGGAAGTACCGGTCGTGGCTGACCAGCACGAGGGAACCGGGCCAACCGTCGAGCAGGTCCTCCAGCTCGGTGAGCGTCTCGATGTCCAGGTCGTTGGTGGGCTCGTCCAGCAACAGCACGTTGGGCTCGTCCATGAGCAGACGGAGTAGCTGGAGTCGGCGGCGCTCACCACCGGACAGGTCACCGATCGGGGTCCACTGGCGTTCGCCTCGGAAACCGAACTTCTCCAGCATCTGGCTCGCGGTGTAGTCCCGCTTGCCGATGGTGATGTGCTCGCGCACGTCCATCACGGTCTGGAGGGGGCGGGCGGTGGGGTCGAGTTCGGTGACGTTCTGGGACAGGTGCGCGAGCTTGACGGTGCGACCGGTCCGCACGGTCCCGGAGTCGGGGTCGCGCTCCTCGGCGAGGATCTTGAGCAACGTGGACTTGCCCGCGCCGTTCACGCCCACCAGACCGACCCGGTCGCCGGGGCCCAGCTGCCAGGTGAGGTGGTCCAGCAGGGTGCGGCCGGGGATCGAGTACGACACGTCCTTGAGGTCGATGACGGTCTTGCCCAGCCGGGAGGTGGCGAAGCGCGTCAGTTCGACGGTGTCGCGGGCCGGCGGCTCGTCCGCGATGAGCTGGTTGGCCGCCTCGATGCGGAACTTGGGCTTGGACGTGCGCGCGGGGGCGCCGCGGCGCAGCCAGGCAAGTTCCTTGCGCATCAGGTTCTGCCGGCGGTCCTCCGCGGCGGCGGCCTGACGGTCGCGTTCGGCCTTGGCGAGCACGTAGGCCGCGTACCCGCCCTCGTAGCGCTCGACGGAGCCGCGCCCGACCTCCCAGGTGCGGGTGGTGACGGCGTCGAGGAACCAGCGGTCGTGGGTGACGACCACGAGCGCCTCGGGGCGTGCGCGCAGGTGCGCGGCGAGCCAGGCGATGCCCTCGATGTCGAGGTGGTTGGTGGGCTCGTCCAGCACGATGAGGTCGTGGTCGTCGACCAGCAGGCGCGCCAGTCCGGAACGGCGGCGCTCACCACCGGAGAGGCCCGACATCGGCAGGTTCAGGTCCCAACCACCGAGCAGCCCCTTCAGGATGTCGCGAATGCGCGCGTTGCCCGCCCACTCGTGCTCGGCCAGCCCGCCGAGCACGAACTCGCCGACGGTACTTTCGGGGAAGTCGTCCCGCTGGTGCAGGAAACCGACCCGTAGTCCGCGGTTGTGCACGACCCGGCCGGAGTCCGGCTCGGTGATCGCGGACAGCACGGAGATCAGCGTGGACTTACCACCGCCGTTGCGGCCGACCACGCCGATGCGTTCGCCCTCGTCCACGCCAAGGGACACCTTGTCGAGGAGTACGAGCGGCCCGTAGGCCAGGGACACGTCCTGAAGGTTGACCAGATTCGTCATCACCCTCCATTGTGCTGCCCCCGCGAAGGTGCGCGGACCGCGCACCGGGGAACGCCCGGGGCCGCACCACGCGAGGCCCCGGGCGGGTTCACGGGGGAAGGACCCCTCACACCAAGAAGAACTCCCTGGCGGACTTGGCGATTCCCTCGGTGTCCAAGCCGTGGGCGCGGGCGTGCTCGGCGGGGGTCCCGTAGGCGCGCAACTCGGCGTCCCGGGGCACTCCCAGGGACAGCTGGCGGTGTCGCCGGTCGGCGAGTGCCTCGGAGACCTCGTGCGCGGACGTTCCCCGCAGGTAGGGCTCCACCAGGAGCACGTCGGCGTTGCCCGCCGTGGCGGCCAGCACACCGAGCCCCTCACGGTCGAAGGGGCGCACGGTGGAGGTGTAGGCGACCGTGACGTCGAGGTCGGCGGTGGCCTCCAGGGTCCGGTCGAGCATCGGGCCGACCGCCAGTACGACGCCGGCGGAGCGGGGCGATCCTGTGCGCACCACGTGCAGTCGAGACCGTACGGGCAGCGCGGCCCGGTTCGAGGTGTTCGACAGCCTCAGGTAGACGCGGTGGTCCCCGGGGATGTCCTGTTGAAGGGCGTCTCGGACCTCGTCGGGGTGACCGGGCACCCGCACGGTCCAGCCGGGGAGGGTGTCGAGGACGGCGACGTCCTCGGGCGCCTGGTGGGTGCGGCCCTCCTCGGCGGCGTCGTAGGATCCGCCGATGCTCACCAGGATCGCGCCCGCGTCCTGGTGGCCGAGACCGATCTTGAGCTGTTCGAAGGGGCGCTCGATGAGGAACGGCGCGTAGCTGTGCGCGATCGGGCGCATGCCGGTGAGCGCGAGTCCCCCGGCCACGTCGATCAGGGCCTGTTCCCGGATGCCCAGGTTGATCACCCGGCCCGGGTACTTGAGCGACGAACGGCGGAACATCCCGGCGGAGATGTCGGCGAGGACGACCGCGGTGCGGGGGTCCTCGTCCATGGCCTCGTTGACGGTGGCGGCGAAGGTCTCACGCATGTCTTGGGCTCCTCGGCTTCTCAGTTGCGGACGCGTGCGACGACGGCCAGGGGCCGACCGATCCGGGACGGGACGAAGGCGTCGTGCAGGGCGGTGTGGTCGCGCCCGTTCACCTCACGGGTCTCCCAGCCCTCGACCTCGAAGCGACGGCCGATCCCGCCGGGCCAGCCGTGGGTGGCGGAGCCGTTGTCGATGGCCACGACGGTGAGGTTGTCGACACCGAGTCGGCCCGCGGCGGCGATGGCCTCGTGGTTGCTGCCCTCGTCGAGTTCGCCGTCGCCGACCAGTACCACCACTCGTGGTTCGGTGCCGTCGGCCCGACGGATCCGTTGGGCGCGCAGGCCGAGGGCCATGCCCAGTCCCAGCGGCATCCCGTGCCCGAGGGAGCCGCTGCCGATCTCGACCCCGGGCACCAGGACGCGGTCCGGGTGGTGACCCAGCGGGGAGTCGAAGGTGGTCCAACCCCGCAGGGTGGGTACGTCGAGGAAGCCCTTGGCGGCGAGCACCGCGTAGTAGGCGGCGGGCCCGTGCCCCTTGGAGAGCAGGAAGCGATCGCGGTCCGGTGCCTCGGCGGTGTCGGGCGTGACGTCGAGGACACGGTCGTAGAGCACCCACAGGACGTCGAGGGTGGACGAGGAAGCCCCGTTGTGCTTCTCGTCCCCCTCCATCAGCCCGATGAGCGCCGGAAGGTCGGCGTACCTGGAGAACGTGGCTGTGATCGTCATGCGACCCAGTGTTCGACCTCAACAATGGTTGAGGTCAACCCGAACGAAGGGCCCGACCCCCGAAAAACCTCACATGATTTGCGTCACAGAATCGTGGCGCCGGGGACGTCGCCATCGGCCGCCACGACCTGCTCGCACAGTCCGGTGCTCCGCAACGCCGCCACCACCGCCGCCTCACGTTCGGCGACCACCGACGAATCCTCGTCCCCGCCCACCAGGAACGCGCAGGTCGGGCCGGAACCGGACACCAGGGCACCGAGTGCCCCCACGCCACGCCCGGCCGCCAGGGTCCGCTCCAGCTCGGGCAGCAACGACAGGGCCGCGGGCTCCAGGTCGTTGCTCAGCGACCGACCCAGCGCCACGGCGTCCCCCGCGGCCAGCGCCTTCTCCAACTCCGGGTCCGCTCGGGGGGTGGGCGCGTCCGGTCGCAACCGGTCGTACTCGGCGAACACGTCCGCGGTGGACAGCCCGCGCTTGGACAGGGCGAACACCCAGCGGTAACGGCCAGGGCTCGCCATCGGCTCCAGGATCTCGCCACGGCCGGTGCCCACCGCGGTGGCTCCGACCAGGCCGAACGCGACGTCACTGCCCAGTCGGGCGGCCAGCTCCAACAGGCGCTCACGGGGCAGCTCACAACCCCACAGGCGGTCGCAGGCGATCAGCGCCGCCGCGGCGTCCGCGCTTCCCCCGGCCATGCCGCCCGCCACGGGGATGTTCTTCTCCAGGTGGATGTCGACCGGCCCACCTCTGCCGGTCTCCCGCGCCACCGAAAGGGCGGCGCGGGCGGCGAGGTTGCTCTCGTCCAAAGGCACCCTGGCCAGGTGAGATCCCAACTCACCGCCCGCGGTGAGGGTTACGAGGGGACTCTGCCGACGCGGGTACGCGTCCTTGACGGTAACCTCGTCGAACAGCGAGACGGCGTGGAACACGTTGACGAGGTCGTGGAATCCGTCCTCGCGGCCGGGCCCTACCGCCAACTGGAGGTTCACCTTCGCGGGGACCCGCACGGTTACGGTGGTATTAACGGTCACGAGTCCCCAATCGTAAAGGAACCCCCACCTTGCGTGAACACACACCCCGGAACGGGGCCCAGGGTGTTCACCGGCTTCGATCAGCGCGAAGATCCGCGCCTCGGAGTTCGACCGAAATCCATGTCCATGGACTCGCTACCACTGTCATGTCAGTTTCCGCCCGCCCTCGAAGCGGCCCAATCCGGCCTACGAGTGGGAATCCGGGCACAAACACCGCTACCTTGGGGCAAGGCGGAGTTTGGACACCGTCGGGGAGGGTCGCTTGCCGTCGGATGGGCTCCCGAAGAACCTGGAACCGTTGGCCGCCGGAGATCCGGCCACCATCGGTCCCTATGTGCTGTCCGGGAAGCTGGGCAGCGGCGGCATGGGTACCGTCTACCTGGGCAGCACGCCCGAGAAGAACACCCATGTAGCCATCAAGGTGATCCGCCCGGAACTCGCGTTCGACGAGCAGACCCGGGCGCGTTTCCGTGACGAGATGGAGAACGCCCGCAAGGTCGCCTCCTTCTGCACCGCCAAGGTGCTCGACCACGGGACGTTCGAGAACCGTCCCTACATGGTGACCGAGTACATCGCGGGCACGGCCCTGGCCGAGCACATAGCGGAGAACGGTCCCCTGGACTCCTCCACGCTGCACGGCTTCGCCCTGGGCGTGGCCGCGGCGTTGGCGGCCATCCACCGCACCGGGCTGGTCCACCGCGACCTCAAGCCCGCCAACGTGCTGCTGTCCATCTCCGGTCCCCGGGTGATCGACTTCGGCATCGCGCGGGCGATGAACACCGCCACCAACCACACCCAGACCGGCATCGTCATGGGCAGCCCCGGCTGGATGGCTCCCGAGCAGTTGCTGGAGGAGAAGGTCACCACCTCGGCGGACATCTTCGCCTGGGGTTGTCTGGTGGCCTTCGCCGGCAACGGCACGCACCCCTTCGGCAACGGCGACGCCATGACGCTGGGCAAGCGGGTGCTGTTCGCCGAACCCCAGATCAGCAACCTGGACCCGCCGCTGGACCGGCTGGTCGCCCGGGCCCTGGCCAAGGAACCCGGACGCAGGCCCACCGCGCAGGACCTCCTGCTGGAACTCGCCGGTGGTGAGGAGGCCGGCAACCCCAACGACATGGTGTCGCACGCCCTGCACCAGTCGTGGCGACCCAACCTGCCGCCGATGCCGCCGGGGCCGCCCGGGCCTCCGGGCATGCCGCATCCGGCGCACCAGAGCGCGACGGGCATGCGCCATCCCGCCCCCGGCCAGTACCAGGCGGCGGCCCCCATGGCCCCGCCCTCGCACCAGACCGGCAACTTCACCCACCCGCCGCAGCAGGCGCCCCACCAGCCGCCCCGACAGCCGCAGCAGGCTCCTCAGCAGCAGCACGCGGCGCACCCGTCGACCGGTCACCCCGCGCCGTCAGGGCCCGCTGGGCCACAGGGACCTCCGCCCGCGCATCACCCGGCCTCCACCGGGCCCATCCCGATGGTGCCGCCGCCCGAACAACAGCGGGGCCCGCAGCCGTACGTTCCGCCGGTGCCCCCGCCGCCACACCGCCCCACCGCCCCGGGCAGGCACGGCACCTTCTACTGGGGTGTCATCGCGGCGGCCATCGCCCTGACGGTGGCCCTCGCCCTGCTGTTCCTGCTCGCCATGAACGGCGCCTTCTCCCCGGACCGGAACCAGGAAGGCGGGACCGACGATCCCGGGGCCGCGGCGGAGAGCCCGGAACGGGAAGGGGACTCCCAGGCCGGGCAGGCCCCGGACGAACCCGCGCCCACCGACGAGAACGGCGCTGCGTTCTCCGCCGACGAATCGGTCCGCTACCAGGTCGAGGATCTCTCCTGCGACAAGGAGCTGCCCGGACGTTCGACCCCCTCCGGCGGCCGTTACTGCGTGATCGACCTGACCGTGGAGAACAGGGGCGACACCCCGATCGACTTCGGTTCCGACAGCCAGAAGCTGGTGACGGACGACAAGCGTTGGCTCACCTCCGAGTCGCCGACCGCCGCCGAGGCCACGTCCAGTCTGTGGGGGACGATCGATCCGGGTGAGGCCGGTGTGGGTCCGCTGGTGTTCATCCTGGCCGTGGACGAACTCCCCGAGACCCTGGAACTGTTCCACGACCCGGAACAGGACCCGACCAGCATCAGGCTTCCCGTCACCGAATAACGGACACGCGAACGAGGGCGGGGTCCGGCGCACACGCGCCGGACTAGTTATTGCAGACATGCATGTTACTGGAACTTACACGATGCCTTGTGCTCGTACTTTAGTACCAGTTGATGTGCCTCTTGATGTATCTACTTCAGAAGT